>JAEZYO010000245.1 GCA_023419055.1 Pseudomonadota bacterium
CCGCCGCGCTCCTCGCCTCGTTCGGCGCCGCACGCCTCGTCGCTCGGCGTTGGCCTCGCTCGCTGCCCTCGCCGGTCGCGGCGGGTGCGCTCGGCGTCGCGGCGTTCCTCTTGATTCTCGGGGGCGCGATCGCCGTCGGCACCACGAGCGGCGCCGGACAAGCCTTCGCGTTGTTCGGCGTCTTCAAGCGCGCCGAGCTGGATCTTCGCGGGCCTGCGCTCTTGCTCGTGCCCGTGGTTGCGGGGCTGCTCGTCCCTCCGCTTCGTTCGGGGAAGCTCGTCCTCGGCGCGCTCGCGGTGGCGGTTCTGCCCCTTCTCGCCACTCATTGGGCGGCCTCGAGCGGCTTCGAGCCGCGCCAGATTGCGCTCTCCGTCGAGCGTAACGCGCCGCTCGGCAAGGTGTTGCTCGCGACCTTCCGGCGACTGAGCGACGCCGACAAGGATGGGTTCTCCGCGAAGTTCGGCGGCGGCGATTGCGCCGATGACGACGCGCAACGAAACCCGGCCGCGGACGACGTGCCCGGCAACGGCGTCGACGAAGATTGCTCTGGCGCCGACGCGAAGCCGGTCGTGCGCGAGGTGCCGAAGCCGAGCGCGGAGGACGACGCCAAGGCCGCTCGCGCCGCGCTGCCCGAGAAGCCGAACGTCGTCCTCATCAGCATCGACACGTTGCGCGCCGATCTCGGCTATCTCGGCAACCCGAGACCCGTCTCGCCCAACCTCGACAAGCTCGCGGCGCGAAGCGTCGTCTTCGAACGCGCGTACTCGCTCGCGTCGTACACGAGCAAGAGCCTCGCCCCGATGCTGATCGGCAGGTACGGGAGCGAGACGCACCGCGGTTGGAGTCACTTCAACCGCTTCGACAAGAACGATCTCTTCCTCGCGCAGCGCCTCCAGAAGCAGGGCATCTTCACCATCAGCGTGCAGGGGCACTGGTACTTCATGAAGGGGTACGGGCTCGAACGCGGCTTCGACGTCGTGGACGGGAGCGCAGCCCCCAAAGCGGCGCAAGTCGAGGGTGACCGCACGTCGACGAGCGACAAACTGACCGACGCCGCGATCGCCGAGCTGACGAAGCCGGAGCTCGGCGCGAAGCAGTTCTTCCTCTGGGTGCACTACACGGATCCGCACTCGGAGTACGTGCTCCATGAAGGCTTCGAGTTCGGGAAGTCGAGCCGCGACCTCTACGACAGCGAGGTCGCGTTCACCGACCACCACGTGGGTCGCCTGCTCGACCAGCTGCAGGCGAGCCCGTTCGCCGAGCGCACGATCGTGATCGTGACGAGCGATCACGGGGAGGCATTCGGCGAGCACGGCATGATCCGCCACGGCTTCGAGCTCTGGGAAGAGCTCGTCCGCGTCCCTTTGATCGTCAGCGTGCCCAAGCTTCCGCCGGCGCGGGTCGAGGCGCGAAGGAGCGCCATCGACGTCGTTCCTACCGTCCTCGATCTGTACGGGATCGCGCTCCCAGAAGCGGACGCGCCCGACGCCCTGAGCGGCGTCTCGCTAGTGCCCGATCTCGTGCGACCGCCGGGGACCGCGCCGAGCTCGCGCCCGATCTTCGTCGACATGCCCGCAGGGCCGCACAACGCGGAGCGCCAGGCCCTGATCGAGGACGATCTCAAGCTCACCGTGAGCGCCGGGCGTCCACTCGGGCTCTACGACCTGCGCGCGGATCCGGGCGAGAAGAAGGACCTGCTCGACGACCGCGAGAAGGCGGCCGCCGCGCTCGAACGCTACAAGGCTTTCCGGCGCGGTCTGCGCGAGGTGAAGGTCCGCCCCGAGTAGTCAGTCGAGCACGACGAGCAGGGTGCCGCGCTCGACCGTCGCTCCCGCTGCCACGTGCACCGAGCGCACCGTGCCGCCGCGGGAGAGCACGAGCTCGTTCTCCATCTTCATCGCTTCCATCACGAGCGCCGGCGTCTTCGGCTCGACCAGCTGGCCCGGCGTCACGAGCACCTTCACGATACGCCCGGGCATGGGGGCCTTGAGCTCGAGGCCGCTCGTCTCGCCCGCCGCGCCCGCCGCGCGAGACCGGGCGCGTGGCTCGACCTGGGCGACGACTTGAGCGCTGCCACGAGCGCCGGCCGCCGTGGCCGAGAGTGGCACGAGCTCGATGACCTTTCCGTCGACGGCCACGGCCAGGGTGGGCTTCGTCGCGAGCACCGTCACCTCGAGCTCGCGCCCGTTCGCGCGGACCACGTAGCGGGTTTCGCCGGTCGCGGTGAGGTCGAGCTCGACGAGCTCCGAATCGATCGAGAGCGTGTAACGCATCAGAATTGCACTCCCAGGCGGCCGACGCCGATGTACTGCGTACTCAAGCGCTCGCCGCTCGCCGAGTCGAAGGCGTGACCGGGGAAGAAGACGCCGCCTTGAGCGCCGAGCTCGAGGTTCAGGCCGCGGTAGGCCGAGATCCGCCATTCGATTCCGGCATCGATTTCGACGCCGAGGTCGCGCGCGCTCGAGGCGCCGCCGTCGTAGTTGTTGCGGGCGCCCATGAGCTGGAAGCTCGACGGGTCCACCATGTCTTCCGTGGTTTGCGCCAGGACCACGCCTGCCTTCAGATCGAGCTCCTCGCGCGGCCGGAAGACGAGCGTCGGGTTCACGTAGGTCGCGCCGCGCACCGCGCCCTGACTCGCTATCGTCGAAGGTCCGGGCGGAGGATCCCCGAGGAGCGCGGCGGCTCGCGCGCTCTTCCAGCGCAGCACCTCGTCGAACAGGAGCAGCCCGACTCGGTGGTTGGGATCGAACGCGAACTCGCTGTCGCGGCCCCGGCCAGGCGAGTCGTCTCCCGACGCGTAGCCCCACTCGAGCGCGGGCACCCATCGACCGAAGCGCTTGCCGCCGCTCGTCGCGCCGAACGCGGCGCCGAGGCGCAGCGCCGCGCCGAACCCGGAGATGCCGGCGTCTCCGTCCACCACGCCTTGAAGAGCGCCGGTCGCCGTCTGGTCTCCGAAGCGATAGACCACCTCGTACTCGGCGAACACCTGCGCCCTCGCTCCCGGAAGCTCGGCGCGATAGTGGCCCGCCGAGTCGAGCGTCAATGTATTGAACTCGCGCAGCTCTCCTTGCGCGTCTTCGCTGCGTTGATGGCGGAAGATCCCGAGCGCGCTCACGAGCGCGCGTGGCCCCCCGTAGTACATCCCGAGCGATCCGCGGAGCGCGATCTCGTCTTCCGACAGGCGAGCCGCGTCGTCTCGGTAGACCAGGTCCCCCGCGAGCAGGAGCTGCCAGAGCGTTGCTCGCGGGCGATACACGATCTCGGCGCGCTCGTAGCGATCTCCGCCGTAGTAGTCACCGAAGAGGGGAGGGTGATCGCCGTCGTTCTCGACGAGCCCCATCCCGTGGTGAAACGGTTGCTGACCGACGCGGAGCCGCGCCGGCGGCGTGCGATATTCGGCGTAGAGCCAGCGGGGATCGACGTCGAGGATGCGATCGTCCGCGTAGGGCTCACCGTTCACCTGGACGTCCGGAGGCTCGGCAGGATCGAAGGATCCGCGGGGGACGTCGGCCTGCAGCACGATCTCGAAATCGGTGCCGAAGCTGACGCGTGGCGTGACCCGAAGCCAGTAGTAGTAGCGCTCCGTCAGGCCGAGGTCGTCGAAGGTCCCGTCCGCCTGGCGCAACCGAAGCTCCGAGGTGCGCCCCCCGCGAAGCTCGAGCTCACCGTGAACTTGCAGCACGACCTGTCCCGCGATGGGAGGTTCCACCGGCACCCGAGCGCTCACCTCGAACCAGCTCACGGGCGCCGTCATTCGAGCGGCGGGAGGGGGAGGGGGAGGAAGATCTTCGGAGGCGCCTTCCTGCGCCGCCGCTGCTGCGAGCGAGAGCGAAGCGACGGCGAAAGTGCTCGCTCCGAGCGCGAGCTTCACCGGCGCCTCCTTGGGGCGGAGCGGAGAGCGGCGCCCTCGACGGGCGGCCGCGCGCTCGAGCCGGGGGCTCCGCAGACCACGGTGATCCGGTTCGGCGTGTAGAGGAAGAACGTGGCCGCGCCGACCAACGTGGTGAACGGATCGGGTTCGACGATCACCTCGGCCCAACCCCCGGGACAGATGCGG
>JAEZYO010000030.1 GCA_023419055.1 Pseudomonadota bacterium
GTCCATGGCTCGTCCAGCAAGAGGACGCTCGGTTCGTGAACCAGCGCGCGAGCCAGCGCGACCCGCTGGCGCTGGCCGCGCGAAAGCGTCCCGACCCGGCGATCCGCGAGCGCCGTCGCCGCGACGCGCTCCGCGACGCGTTCCCACGCCGAGCGCACGTCGACGCCGTGGGCTCTCGCGGCGAGCTCCACGTTCTCGCGCGCAGTAAGCTCCGGGTAGCAGTGCGAATCGTGCGCGACCCACCCGAGGTGTCGCCGCACCTGCATCGGGTCGCTGCCGACGGGTTCGTAGGTGACGGTGCCGGCGGTGGGCTTGAGCACCGTGCCGATCACGGCGAGCAGGGTGCTCTTGCCGGCGCCGTTCGGGCCTTCGAGGAAGGTCAGGGTTCCGGCCTGAAGCTCGAGGTTCACGCCGCGGAGCGCAGCCGTGGCCCCGAAGGTCCGCGTGAGCTGCCTGACGACGATGCGCTCGATCCGGGTCACCGCCTCGGGCCTTAGCACGAGCTTCTCCGCGGGGGATTCTCGCGATGAGGCGAGAAGGCGCTGACCGCGAAAGCGGCCCCAACCCGCGTGACGAAGGGGGCCTGCCGCCCGAAAAACCCGGAACTTCGGCGAGAATCAGGCGGAAGGAGGGGTCCCGGCGAATCTCGAAAAACCCCGTGCTAGTATGCCGTTCGATGACGTCTTCCGCCCTCGCGCTGGCGCCTCAGAGAGTCGAGCAACTCAGCGAGCTTCGCCGGGCGGTCGAAGGGGCTCTCGAGGGTAAGTCCGAGGTGGTCGAGCTCGCGCTCGTCGCGTTGCTCGCCCGAGGTCACGTCCTGATCGAGGACGTGCCGGGTGTCGGCAAGACCACTCTGGCGAGAGCGCTGGCCAGGTCGGTCGGCGGGGAGATGCGCCGCGTCCAGTTCACGAGCGATCTCCTGCCGAGCGATGTGCTCGGCGTCTCCGTCTACGATCAGCGGCGCGGCGAGTTCGTTCTTCGCGCCGGTCCCATCTTCGCGAACGTGCTGCTCGCCGACGAGATCAACCGCGCGAGCCCGCGCACGCAGTCCGCGCTGCTCGAAGCGATGAGCGACGGTCAGGTGTCGATCGACGGCAAGACGCTGCCTTTGCCGGAGCCGTTCCTCGTCGTCGCGACGCAGAACCCTCAGGATTTCACCGGGACCTACCCGTTGCCCGAGTCGCAGCTCGACCGTTTCATGATGCGGCTTCGCATCGGTTATCCGCCCGCTCACGTCGAGACGCGGTTGATGCTCGACCCCGACTACGATCGCGTGGACGCGGTGCCCGTCACGCTCGACCCGCAAGCGCTCGTCACGATTCAGCGCGAGGTCGATCGCGTGACGACCGACGCGGCCCTCGGCGCGTACTTGCAGGCACTGGTGACGGCGACGCGCTCGAGCCCGCTGCTCGCCCTCGGCGCCTCGACGCGCGCCGGCATGAACCTCTCGCGCGCCGCGCGCGCCCGCGCGCTCCTCAACGGGCGCCACTACTGCATCGCCGACGACATCCATAGCCTCGCGGTCCCGCTGTTCGCGCACCGGGTCCGACTGTCGTCTCACGCCGAGGGTTATGCGCCGACCCGCGACGAAGCCGAGGCAGCCATCCGCGAGGTGGTAGCGCGCGTGCCCGTGCCGCTTTGAGGCCCGACGTGGCAGGTGCCCCGCCGCCCGAGCCGGCGCCCGCCGGCAACCAGAGCAAGCGCAAGGGACCGATCCGCCGCCTGCTCGCTCGCCTCAAGCCGCCGCGCAAGCTGAAGCTCACCCGCGAGGGTAAGTACTTCCTCCTGATCACGCTCGGCGTCGGCTTCGCCGCCGTGAACACCGGCAACAACCTGCTCTACCTGTTGCTCGGCATGTTCCTCTCGCTCATCGTCGTCTCGAGCGTGATGAGCGAGCTCAGCTTGCGGCACCTCACGGTGGTGCGCCGCCTTCCGCCGCGCGCTCAAGTCGGGCGCCCGCACCTCGTCGAGATCGAGGTCTTCAACCACAAGCAGCGCATGCCTTCGTACGCGATCGAGGTCGAAGATCTGCGCGCCGGGCAACCCGCGGACAAGCGCTGCTTCTTCTTGAAGATCAGCCCGCGCTCCGCGCAGGTCGCCGCGTACCGGCGCACCCCCGCGCGCCGCGGCCGCGACCGACACGTCGGGTTCCGCGTGGCCACGCGCTTCCCCTTCGGGCTGTTCGAGAAGTCTCGCGAGATCACGGCCGAGGGCGACCTCATCATCTACCCCGCGGTCGACGCGGTGGTGCTCCCGCAGAACGAGGGCGGCGAGCGCCAGGGGCTCGCGTCCTCGGTGGGTCGCGGCACGGGCGACGAGATCCTCGGCGTGCGACCGATGCGCGAAGGCGACGACCCGCGCGACATCTACTGGCGTAAGAGCACGCTCACGACCGACATGGTCCTGCGCGAGCGCGTGCGCGAAACTCGCCGTGACGTCGCCTACGTGATCGACTCGGTGCACCCCGGCGCGCAGCCGAGCGAAGACTTCAGCGCGCGCTTCGAGCGTCGCATCCGCGACGTCGCGTCGCGCGCCGTCGCGCACCTGAAGCGCGGCGACAACGTCACGCTCCGCACGTCCGTCGGCGACCGCGTGCGCGGCACGAACGCGACCGGCGCCGACCCCGTGCTGCGCTTCCTCGCGCTGATCGAGGCCACGCCCGAAGCGAAGGTCGCCCCGCAACCGGCCTCGAACCCCGAGCGCGCGTCGGGCCCGCGCGTGAAGGGCGAGCGAGGAGCCGCGTGAGGTTCGGCCTCGTTCACCGCGTCATGACCGACGCGCTCGCGACGCTGGGGCTCCTGGCGTTGCTCACCAGCGGCGAGCTCAACCGCTACATGTCGGTCGCGATCCTGTTCGGGCTCGTGGTCGCCATCGCGCTGCCGGAGCGCCTTCAGGAGCGCCCCGCCCTGCGCCGGTTGAGCGTCGCGGGTCCGCTCGCGCTGTTCGCGATCCAGGCCGCGCGCCTCTCGCTCGGCGAGTCGCTCCTGCCGATCTCGATCGAGTTCGCGGCAGGGCTCCAGGTGCTGCGCCTGCTCACCCGCCGCGGCGCGGCTCACGACCAGCAGGTGGTGGTGCTCGCGCTCCTGCACCTCATCGCGGGCACCGTGCTGGGCGGCGGCCTCTCTTACGGCCTGTGCTTCCTGGGCTTTCTCATCGTCACGCCGGGCGCGCTCGTCTTGAGCCACTTGCGCCGCGAGGTCGAGGGCAACTACCGCCAGGGCGCGCGCGACCGCACGGGCCTCCCCGTCGACGTGCCGCGCATCCTGCGCAGCCGGCGCGTGATTGGGCGGAGCTTCTTGGTGGTCACCTGCCTGCTCTCGGTGCCCATCTTCCTGTTCACCGCGGTGCTGTTCATCCTGTTCCCGCGCGTCGGGCTCTCGCTGCTCTTGCTGAACAGCCCGCGCGAGCGGGTGACGGGCTTTTCGGAGCGCGTGGACCTCGGCGGCGTCGGCAAGCTCCGCACCGATCCGACGATCGTGATGCGCGTCCAGCCGCCGAACCTGCCGGCGCAGCCGCCGCCCCGGCTCGCGCTCTACCTGAAGGGCACCGCCTTCGACGCGTACGACGGCCGGAGCTGGGCGCGGACGGATCGTCAGAGTCGTCTGCTCACCGAGCAGAGTCAGAGCGGGCGCCTGGTGAAGCTGTTCCGATTCCCGGACCCGGATCGGGACGCGAAGATGCGGATCGATCTCGACCCGATCGAGCCGCCGATCGTCTTTTTGCCGAGCGACGCGGTCGCCATCACCCTCCCCGCGCCGACGAGCTCGCTCCCGTCCGGCAAGCCGCAGCTCTACTTCGGCAACGAGGGCACGCTCTACTACCGGAGCCCGGACGAGCGCGGCCTGCGCTACGAGGTCTCGCTCGCGGGTCCGAACGAGCGGCGCGCCGAGCCCCTCTCGACGACCGAGCGCGCGCGTTACCTCGCGCTGCCGCCGCTGCCGGAGCGCATCGTCGACCTCGCGGAGCGGTGGACGGCGGGAATCAACGACCCGCGCGAACAGGCGCGTCGTGTCGAGTCTCACCTCCGTAACGAGTACACTTACGATCTCGACTCGCCCTCGGGCGGCGCGAAAAATCCGCTCGATCATTTCCTCTTCGAGTCGCGGCGCGGGCACTGCGAGTTCTACTCGACCGCCATGGCCGTGCTGCTCCGCGCGCGCGGCGTGCCGACGCGTAACGTCACCGGCTTCGTGGGCGGCACGTTCAACCGATTCTCGCAGAACTACGCGGTCCGCCAGGGCGACGCTCACTCGTGGGTGGAGGTCTACCTCGACGACACGGGGTGGACGCGCTTCGACCCGACGCCGCCCTCGAGCGCGGCTCCGCGCAGCGATCTGAACGGCGCGCTCGTCGTCGTGCGCGACCTCCTCGAGGCGCTCGGCCAGCGCTGGAATCGCCACGTGATCGGCTACGATTTGAAGCAGCAGGTCTGGCTGTTCCAAGGGGTGCGCGACGCGTACGGCAAGGTCGTGCCCGAGCGTGACCTGACCTCCCGGCTCACGTCTTCACCGCGCCGCGCCGCTCTCACCGTGCTCGCGCTCTGCGGCGTGATCTTCGCCGCCCGGGAGCTCTGGTTGCGCCGGCGCCAGAAGGGCGCCCTGCCCACGCCGGATCCCGACGAGCTCCGCACCCGTGAAGTCGTCGAGCTCTACCAGGCGCTCGATCGCGCCATGGCCGCGCGCGGGGTCACCCGACCCTCTGGTACTCCGCCGCTCACGCACGCGCGCGCGCTCGCCGCGATGGGACACCTGATCGGCCAAGAAGTCCTCGAGCTGACGGAGCTCTACGTGGACGCGCGCTTCGGCGGGCGCATCCTCACGGAGGAAGAGCTCCGTGATTTCGCGCGCCGCGTCCGCGCCATCCGTCAACCAAAGCCCGAGAAAGCGGCGGCCTAGGCTCGAAGCAGAAGCGCCGCTTCAGGTCGGCACGAAGGTGCCGAGATCGACGTGCGCCTTGTCCTGCATCACCACGAAGGGCCGCTCGTCGAAGGTGAGCCCGCCCTTGCCGTCGTGGCGCACGATCTGGAGCTTGCCCATACCGAAGCCCATCGGGCCGCGCGCGTAATAGTGCACCTGAAGCGTGTACTTCTTCACTTCCTTGAGGGGCTTGCCGCGCAGGATGAAGCACTCCGGGCCGTAGCCGTTGGTGACGTCGGCGTACAAGAAGCCGCCGGAGCTCAGCTGCCGCCTCCCGTAGTAGGCGTGATCACCGAGCCCGTCGTACACGTGCAGGTCCACGTCGTTCGCGTCCGTCTCCCAATTGAGCACGAAGCGCGTCGACGGCGCGTTCTCGAGCACTCCGCCTGCCTTGGACAGTCGCGTGCGGATCTCCTCGCTCTTGCCCGGTTCGGCGCGCTGCCACGCGGCGGCGATGAGCCCCAGGTCCTCGCGCATGATCTGCTCGGTGCCCTGCCGGTGGTAGCGCTGGCCCTGCCGGAGCGCCTTCTCCAGGTAGTCGAACGCCTCCGCGTAGTGCTTCTGCTTCACCAGGCTGTACGCGAGCAGACGGTAGGTCGAAGAGTGGTCGGGGCGATCTTCCTGCGCCTTGCGGAAGCTGTCCTCGGCGAGCCGGAGGGCCGCGTCGGTGTCGAGGCCCTCGAGCTCGACGCCCGCGAAGCGCCGCAGATCCGCGCGGTCGGGGAACAGGTCGATGATGGACCCGAAAGCGCGCGCCGCTCCCGGCACGTCGCCGCCCGCCTTCATGGCGTTCCCGAGCGCGACCAGCGCCATCACGTCGCCCGGCGCGTCCTTCCGATAGGCGCGGGCTCGCTCGAGCGCGCCGCCCGGGTTCTTTTCAGCGATGGCCTGCATGACCTCCGCGAATCGCCCCTCGTACCCGGTCGGTGAGGCGGGCCAGTCCGGGTTGAGCGGCGGCGCCGGAGGGCTCCCAGGCGGGTGCATCGGGCTCCAGAACCCCGGAGCCACGACGATGGGCGGCGACTCGACGGCGGGAGGTGGAGGCTGGCCGTCCGTCGAGAAAGCGAACGTCGCGTTCACGACCACGGCGCCCGATTCCGGCGCGGGAAAGCTCAGGTTGGACTGCGCGGCGACCACGCAGGCGCGCATGCTCACATCCGTGATGTCGCCGGCGCCGTTGGCGCGAGCGTTCCCGACCGAGCCCGACTTGTCGATCACGAACTCTACGCCGACGCTTCCCTGAAGGTTCGGGTTGCGAGCGAGCGCTTGCTCGTAGCAGAGCCGGAAACGCCCGAAGTTCTGGCGCATGATGCGCTGCACCACCTCCCTCGGCAGCTTCCCTCGCACGTCGAAGCTGCCCCAGCGAACTTTCGGGGCGCTCGTGGCGTGCGAGCCACCGAGCCGTCCGTGACCGGCGCCCACACCTCCGTCCTCGGCTCGGGAAAGTGCTCGCGCGGGCTTGGGCGCGGAAGTCGGGGTCGGCTCTCCGATCTCGTCGCCCCACAGGTTGCCCGAACCAGTCACCGGCTCTGGAGCGGCCGCCGGAGGCGGGGGTTCGGCTCCCCCCGCGCCCTGGTTCAAGAGACCCAACATGCCGAACTCTCGAGCTTCTTCGAGCGCTGCCCGACGCTCGTCGGAAGCAGTTGGGGCGGGATCGGCTGAATCGCGCGCGGCCATGCGTTGCGCCGAGCCGCCGCCCTGCGGACGCCCCATGGAGCCTTCTTCACCCTTCGCTCGAACGCCGGTGCCGCCCTCCTTGTTGTCCACCTGAGGCGCCTCGATCGGCGCGGTCTTGGTATCGGCACTGAAGACGCTGCGGTTGACGACCACGAGCTTGCCGTTCTGGACCGAGAGGATGTTCGAGAGCGCGCTGCGCTCGATGTTGTAGCGCCGGTAGTCGAACTCGGTCTCGAGCACGAGCAGCGACGTGTACGGGCTCAAGACGCGGCGCGCGACCGAGAGCTCCACGACGCGTTTCCGCTTCTCGTCGGCGGGGAGATCGCCCTCGATCAAGCCGTCTATTTTCGCCTTCGCGAGCGCCCGCTCGACGAGCGGCTGCGGCGCCTCCGCGAGCTTCATTTCCCGCGGCGCGGCGTCACCGAGCGCCACGTTCACGGGCTGGCTGGGGTCGCTCTGAACGTAGACCAGGCGCTCGTCACCGGCCTGAATGCCCGAGAGCTTCTGCGGGTGGTACCAGAGCGCACCCTCCACCTTGACCGGGAGGTCACGAACACTGCGCCGGGTCAGGCGCGACGCCACCTCCGTGAACGCGAGGTCCCCCCGCGCCACCACGCCCGCCTTCGGGTACTCGCCGGTGACCAGCGCCGAGAGCGCGGCCTCGTCGCGGATGCCGCCGAAGGCGATCACGTCGAAGCGCTCGACGCCGCTCGCCGTGAGCTTCTTTTGGGCCTCAGCGAGCTTGTGCTCGCGGGAGCCGAACGCCGTCGTGACGCCGTCCCCGAGCAGCACGACGCGCTTCAGCTGGTTCTTTTCGACCTCGCGCGACGCGGCGTCGAGCGCACCGAACAGGTCCGTCGCTCCGAGCGCTCCGCGCGCGCGCAGGCGCTCGAGCTCGCGCGCGCCGAAGCCGCTCGCCTGACCCTCGTAGATGCGCTCCGTCGTCTGGTCGAACGCGAGCACCGAGACACGCGAGCCTTTGAGCTCCTTCACCAGCGCGCTCAGCGTCGCGAGCTCGGATTCGAAACCGAGCGCGCGCGACGCGCTGGTGTCGACCAGCACCAACACCGACGCGAGCTCGTCCCGGCCTCCGTCGTCGGGCACCCGCACCTTGACGATGGCTTCGCCCGAGCTCCGGACGCCGTCACGATCGCCCAGCGTTTCGCGCACGAAAACCACGTCGCCGGGCGCGTCGGCGCGGCGAGAAGAGAACCGCCGTGCCCCTCCGCTCGTGCCCGGGAGGTTCACGGCCAGGTCGAGCTCTCCGACCGAGCGCAGCCCCGCGAGCGGCACGAGGGTGGACTCCCTGTCCGAGAGCTCCTGCGAGTACGCGATCACGATCTCTTTCACCCCGTTGGGTGGGATCGGAAACACGCGCGCCGAAAACGAATTGCCGGCGCCTTGCTCGAGCAGCGCCGGATCCTGACGCCGGTGCAGGAAGTCCTCGTAGGTCTGGCGAGCGCGCTGCTTCTCGACGACCTCGGCTTCCTGCCACTTTCCGTCGATCTTCATCGCGAAGCGGCTGACGCTCGCTCCGGGTGGAAGCGTGATGCTGAAGCGGCCCTCGAGGACGCGCGAGTCCGGGTTCTGGAACGTCATCCTGAGCTCGGTGAAGCTCAGCGGGTCGACGACGACCGACTCCGACTTCAGGCTCATGAGCTTGAGCCCGGTGCCGTCCGAGGCGGTGAGGGAAATTGGTGCCTCCTCCGTCGCACGCGGAACCAGCAAGAGCTCCTTGCCGAGCGCCGACGTCACGAGCTCGGGCGTGCCCGACTTGTCGAAGGTGATGAGAGCCGCTCCCCCGACCGCCAGACTGGCGATCAAGGTGAGCAGCGTGAGCTGGTCACGGCGCAAGCGAGCCTCCTCCGCTAAAGAGACAAACGCTAGCTCGGACAGCGCCTCATCGTCCGAGGTTCCTCGGAGGGCCGCTTTCTGAGCGCCCGGCTCAGCCTTTACGCTTACTCAGGACTACCTGGGCGCCACTTCGTGCGGCGCTATCCGCAGCGGCCACGCCGTAAACCGCACCGTTCGAGGGACGCGCTTGAAGCGCGTCGTACTCCAGGTCGGGCTTACCGCGCTCGACCCATGCGACCACCACGGGCGCCTCGGTCGTGACCTCGCCGAGACCAACTACATCCACCGACACGCCGGCGGCGAGCTCCTCCAGCGTGATGGCCCTTTGTGCCGAAGCGATCGGTCGCGAGTGGGCGCTCGGGAGGTCACCCTGAGCCAGGCTAGCGCGTGGATAGGACTGAACGATCAGCCGATACCCCTCGCGGGACTCTTCGCTCGTCGGGATTTGGGCCGAAACCTCGGCGCGGACTCGTTGGAGGCTGCCGACGCCCAAGGTGGTAGCCGCCACCAACGCCATCCAAGAAGCGCCAGCAGCTGCGCTCGTCATGACGACGCTCGCCTGTGACCTTTCTTTTTTCGGTGTTCTGGGTGCCACGACCTTGCTCCTCTTCAAACGTCCGGGGAGACGCGGAAGTTTCGGGCTTCTCGTCCGGCGCGGAGAATAAGCACGATTCGTACCAAGGCAAGGGCACCAACTCCGGCCACGTGGCCAGGCACTGATCACCATTCGGAGCCCGAAAGCCCGTATCCCGGCGGTCACGGTCGGCGCTCGCCAGCGTCGCCAACTGGCGTCACCTGTGGCGCGCTGGCCGCGGCGGACTGTCCGAATCAGTGCGCGGCGAGCACGCTCTTCGTCCACACGAGCGCGTCCGCGCAGGAGCCCGCGGATTTCGGCGCCCCGTCGGAGCGGGAGAACGGTCCGATCGCGATCGCGAGCTCGCGGCCCTTCCTCTCGATCGCAAAGGGTCCGCGACTCTCGCGCTCCGCGCAAAACTGCCCGGCCCTGAACGAGCTCGTCGCCTTTTCGGCACTGACTGGCGGCAACCCGGAGCCGGGTGAGGCCCCCTTCTCGAACTCGGGCCCGAGCGCGCCACGGACGAAGGCGTGTGCCGAGCGCTCCGCGGCTTCGGCGTTGTCGAAGCGGAGCCGCAGCGCTACCGCGCGCGTCGTGCCCCAGCTGTAGACCGCCACCCGATCGCCGGCCCAATCCTTCGCGCTCTCGACGGCGGTCCGCACCGGCATCCAATCCTGGAAGAGGAGGCGAAACGTCTGTTCGCCGAGGACGTCGTGGTAAGCGAGCGTGGCGCCTTTCACCGGCGCTGGTGGAATGGGAACCACCTCTGGCGCCTCGCCGGCGAGGTACTTTTCCGGGTGCAGGATCTGCTCCGTGGACTCGGGGAGCTTCTGCCAGGCGAGATCGACGCTCGCCCAACCACCCTTCCGGCGCAGGTGGTGAACGAAGCCGATGCCGTCGCTGTAGGGCGCCATGATCGAGCGCTTGAGAACCGGCGGAACGTCCTTCAAGGAGGCGTTGCCTTCGATCAAGACCGCGTCGGGACCGAGGAAGCCGTCCGGAAGGTCCGTCGCGCGCATCGCCTGGGGAGCGAGCATCGCGTCCATCATCGCGCTCGTCGCGTCGCCCTCCGCGAGGCACTGAATCGCGCTGATGCGATCGGTCGCGTCCGGCGACCAATCGGCGATCTTCTTCAAGTCGTAGTGCTGATCCTGGAGCGCGTGCACGAGCTCGTGCCAGAGCGTCGAGCGCTCCGCGTCCTCGCCGAGATCGGCGAGCAAGTACATGCGCTTCTCCTCCGGATCGTAGAACCCCGCGAGCTGCGAGGTGTAGAGCCCGGTCACGTCCTTCAAGAAATCGAACGAGCCCGGGACGACGTTGAGGCCGAAGAGCAGCTCCGTGGTGCCGAGCACGAGCTCGGTGCGAAGATCCGCCGTGACGTCGCCCTTCAAGCGGTCGAGCAGCGCGTCCCGCTGAATCACCATACCCTGCACGCGCTCCTTGGCGGAGAGCTCACGCACCTCCGTCATGAGCTCGAGCGCCTCGTCAATCTCCGGCAAATATCCGCTCTTTTCCACGCCGCTCGGCGCGGGCTTGGCCGCGACCAAAGCGGGGGGAGGCTCAGGCGCGGGTTGCGCCGGCGGACGCTCCGGAGCGCAGCCGCACACCGCGGCCGCGAGCAAGATGGCCGAACGCGCCCTCACGCGGACAGCGCCTTCTCGCGAATGGCGGCGATGGCGGCCTTGCGATCCGGTTGCCCGAAGACGGCGTTACCCGCCACGAGCACGCGCGCTCCAGCGCGCACGGCTTCCGCCGCCGTGTCGGGACCAATACCGCCGTCGATCTCGAGATCGACGTTCACGCCGGCGCGGTCGATGAGCTCGCGGATCCTTCTCACCTTGGGAAGGACGGAGGGTAAAAACTTCTGCCCGCCGAAGCCCGGGTTGACGCTCATGACGAGAACGAGGTCGAGCGTGTGAATCACGTACTCGAGAAAACCCTCATGGGTGTGGGGATTCAGGACCACTCCGGCGCGCTTGCCGAGCTCGCGAATGCGGGAAAGGGTGCGCTCGAGGTGCGTGCACGCCTCGACCTGGACGCTGATCCCGTCCGCGCCCGCTGCGGCGAACTCCTCGATGTAGCGCTCCGGCTCGACGATCATCAGGTGCGTATCGAGCGGCAATTTCGTCGCGCGCCGCACGGCTCGAACGAGCGCCGGCCCGAAAGTGAGATTGGGCACGAAGCGCCCATCCATGACGTCGAAGTGGATCCAGTCCGCGCCCGCCGCCTCGACCTCGCGAACTTCATCGGCCAGCCGTCCGAGGTCGGCACTCAGTATCGACGGAGCAATCCGAACCTCGTTCGACATACATTTCGAGAGATAGTCGACGCGACGCGAAGCTGCAAAGCGGACAATCACCGCAATTCGATCGAATCCTTTTGGGAGGACGCCCGACAAAGGCGTGTTAATCTCGACCGAAGTTAGCGCTCCCCATGATCACTCGCCCGCTCGGCAAGCAAGACTACGATCACATCGTTCAGATCATCGACAAGTGGTGGGGCGGTCCGACGACTGCTCTCGCACACCCGATCTTCTTCTACGAGCTCGGCGCGATGGCACGCGTCGTCGAGCACGACGGCATCCTGGTCGGTTTTCTGTTGGGTTTCGTCGCGCCTGGTCCGCCCAAAACCGGTTACGTGCACCTGGTCGGCATCCACCCCGACTATCGGCGTCGCGGCGTCGGTAAGGTCCTCTATCAGACCTTCGAAGAGGACTCGCGGAGCGCGGGCTGCACCCGGCTGAAGGCGATCACGACGACCGGCAATGAAGGGTCGATCGCGTTCCACAAGGCCACGGGCTGGGCCGTGACCTACGTCGAAGACTACGCGGGTCCCGCGCGACCGCGCGTGGTGTTTCACAAGAACCTCTGAGAGAAAGGCCGGGGCGTCATGTCCAGTAGTCCGAGCCCGCCCCCCGTCACTGCCCTCGAGCTTCGAAACATCGGCCTCTTCGGTGCGCTCAACGACGAGGTCCTCGACTTCTTGTGCAACCACCTCACGGTGCAGACGCCGCTCGCCGGTGAAGTGTTGTTCCGCGAAGGTGACGAAGCGCGCGCGATGTTCGTCGTTTTGAACGGCGAGGTCGAGGTGCTGAAGAAGAGCAGCAACGGCGTCGACGCGCGCGTCGCGGTGCTCGGTCCCGGCGACTGGTTCGGCGAGATGGGGGTGGTCGACATCCAGCCCCGATCGGCGACGGTTCAAGCGCTCGCGCCGAGTCGCCTCGTCCGCTTCACGGCGCAGGACATGGATCTGCTCTACCGTCACGATTTGCGTTCGTACGCGATCGTGATCCTGAACCTGGCGCGCGAGCTCAGCCGCAGGCTGCGCGTCGCCGACGGCATCCTCGCCGACTTGATCGCGAACGTCGTCAACAGCTACCTGGTGCGGCCCGGCGCCGGCGGCGGCTGAACGGGACGCCGCTCAGCTAGGCTGACTGACGGAGCTTCGCGCCGAGCGAGCTCCTTTGCGGACCAGGCTCGCTAGCGGGGAGCTCGCTCAGCCGGAGCTGCCTCCGACCAACGCGTCTTCCTGGCCGCCCTCGCCACCTTCGCCACCGTGGTCGCCGTCGCCACCCGCGCCGCCTTCGTCACCGGCGCCGCCGTTGCTGCTCTCGCCGCCACCAGAAGTGCCGGCGCTGCCGCTGTTGGTTCCGCCGTTGCCGGGGCTTGCACCGCCGGTTCCACCCGACGACGCGACGGTCCCACCGGACCCGGTGGCCGCGTTCGAGCCGCCGTTTGCGCCCGCGTTGAGCGAGCCAGCCTCACCGCCCGACCCGTCAGCAACGCCGCTCGGCTCGTCCGGCTGCGGATTGAGCACGCAGGACGCCGCCCAGGCGATCGAGAGGAGGGAAAGGAGCTGACGCGGTCTCATGACCTAGCGGGCCGAGCTTTGCACACTTTGGGCCACGGCGCGCCAAGGCAATCGTTCGAGCACCTTCCGAGACCCGGGCCGCGCGTTTTGCGGGCGCAGTTCGGCACAAGTTGGCGCAATCCCGGATCGGCCTGACTCGGTGGTCATGCGCCTCCCGCCACGGCGCTTTCAGGTTCGCCACCGGATCCACCACCCTCGCCGCCGGCATCCGGACCCTCGCCTCCATTTCCACCTTCGCCCGCGACCGGACCCTCGCCTCCGTGTCCCGCATCGCCGCCCGCGCCCGGAATCGGGCTTCCGCCGGTTCCCCCGCTGCTATTGCCCGTTCCGCCCATTCCGCCCGTGAAACCGCCGCCGGATCCGCCCGTCGCACTCGTTCCGCCCGAGGGCAACGGTCCACTGCCACCAGAACCCGGGTAGTCAGTGCCCGACCCACCCGTCGTTCCGCCGGACGTCCCGGCGCCGGCCCCCGTACCGCCGCTATTGGCCGGCAGATCGGGCTGAGGATTCAGGGCGCAACGCCGACACTCCGTCTGACCGCACCCGCCTGCAACGGCGCCCGTCGCGGTCAGCAAGAGCACGACGTGGAACATTCGCTTCCAGCGTGCTCGGGTATCGAGTTTGGCACAGTGTGTCATGGCTCAGCCGCCGTCGCCGCCTTCGGAGCCTGCGGCGCCCGCGTCCTTTGCATTCACTGTGCCAGCACCGGCGCTCGCTGGCACACCACCGTTGCCGGGAGATTCCGACTCGTCGCACTCGCCTCCGGCGCCGCCCTGGCAGCTCGGGTCGAGAATGCTGACGCTCCCGCCGGAGCTGGCCGCGCCCGCGCCTACCGATCCCGCCGTGCCTTCTCCGTTGGGAGGAGTGCCTCCGTCCGGTATCGGAGCCGCCCCATCTCGCGGCGCAGGCAGATCGGGCTGCGGGTTGAGCGAACAACCCACCGCCACTGCGCCAAGGAGCAGCCAGCGGAACCGCATGTTCCCCATCCAATGCAAGGCGCCGTCCATCCTCTCACGGAGCAGCGCGTGCGTCGACGGCCTCGCTTGGGATCTTCAGCGCCCGAGCTCGAGACGAGCGCGACGGAGGAGGTCACGCGCAGCCTCGAGCACCGCGGGAGACTGCGCGAGCTCGCGCTGAACGGGAGCGAGCTCGCTCACCAACTCCGCGAGCGCCGCTGCGATTTCGTCGGCGTTGGTAGCGAAAATATCCTGCCACATTGCTTCGGGTCCGCCGGCTACGCGCGTCGCGCTCGCGAACGACGGCCCCGCGACGAACTCGGCGTTGGCGCCGTGACCCACCATGAGAAGCGCGCTCGCCAAGAGCTGCGTGAGGTGGCTGGTCCGAGCGACGGCGCGATCGTGCTCCGCGGCGGAGAGCGAGATGGTGTGCGCACCGACCGCGGCGATCGAGCTCTCGACTCGCTCCACCGCGTCGCGGTCGCTCCCGTCGGGGCACACGAGCCAGCGTTTGCCTTCGAACAAATCAGCGCAGGCTTGCTCGATCCCGCCCTCGGGAGCGCCGGCCATGGGGTGCGCCGCGACGAACCTCCCGCGCCGTGGGTGCTCGGCGACGCGCGCGCAAATGGCGCGCTTCGTCGAGCCGCAATCCGTCACCACCGCGGCGTGATCGAGCACGAACGGGAGCTCCGCCTGGATCACGCGCACCGGGAGCGCGAGCACCGCGAGATCGCAGTTGGAGAGAGCTCGGATCACGGCGTCGCGGTCGTCGGAAGAGACGAGCTCTTGCGCGGCGCGCGCGGCGGCCGGCTTTTCGAGGACCGGAGCGCGGTCCACGCCCGTGACGACGACGCCGGGCAGCTTGTGACGAAGAGAGAGCGCGAACGAGCCTCCGATCAGCCCTAGCCCGAAGATCGTGACCCGCTCGATGGTCATTTGCGGACGACGGCTCCCATCGCGCGCAACCGCTCCGTAAGCTCCACCGCTTCACTCCAGCGCAGAGTCGCCGGCACGCGCGGGATCTCGCCTTCGCCTCCGACCCACACTCTGAGGATCACCCCGTCGGCGCCCGCGCCGATCGCCGCGCCCGCGACCGCTGCGCAATAGCGCCCGCGCTGCGCGATGCTCGGAACGTCGACGACGATGGGCAAGTGAGTGCGCTGCTTGGCCCGCGCCACGGCAGCAATTTCGAAGGTCCGCGCGCCGTTCGGGTACTCGCCCCCAGCCTCGAGGAGGACCACCTGGCACTCCCCGCGCGCGAGCTCGCGCTCCGCCGCCATGATCCACGTCGCTGCGCCCCAGCTCGGGCTGCGCTCGACGAAGCGAACCGGCCAGCGTTGGTGAGCCGGCTTCTCGTGCGTCGACAGGCAGGTGAGCGAACCGACGTTCTCGGGCGCCAGGTACGAGCGCGTGACGGCCGCGTCGAACGGGCGCCCCGCCGCGATCTCGTAGGGCAGGTTCGAAGACACGCTCGGCGGCTCCGATTCGTCGAGCCGGCGCGACGGCGCGCCGACCGGCTCGATCGCGATCCAGGGTCGCTCTCCGCCGATCTTCCCCCACGGTCCTTCGACCATCGTCGGGCGCTGCCGGAAGCGCCGCGACGCGAGCCTGAAGGGTTCCGTGACGCGCACCACCTGGGCGACCTCGGGGAATTCACGAACGACGGACACGTCGTTACCGGTGACGTCGCCGACGACGCCCAAGATGGTCCGGCTCTGGCCGCTCGATCGATGCACGTCGAAGCCGGCCCCGATCAGGAAGGAAACCACGGCTTCCACTGCGGCTTCTGATGCTTCGGGCTCCATCACGACAATCATGGGGAGTGGCAAATTACCAGAATCGCAGGGAAGAGGAACGTTCGAGGGGAGACACTCGCGGTAAGACCGGTACAAAAGGCCAGTAGTCGAAGCACAAGACGGTCCTTCGCTTTCGAGGCTCGGGCTTCTCGACTATCTTTGGAACTCTCCCCGACTCATGGCAGCCGCAGAAGACCCGCTCATCGGTACCGTGGCCGCCGGCCGCTACCGCGTCATCAAGCAGCTCGGTGAGGGAGGCATGGGGCAGGTCTACCTGGCGGAGCACATCGCCATCGAGAAGCGCATCGCGCTCAAGGTGCTCCACGCCGAGTACGCCCACAAGGGCGACATCGTGGCCCGCTTCCAGCAGGAAGCGATCAGCGCCTCACGCATCAAGCACCCGAACGTGCTCGACGTCTTCGACTTCGGGCAGCTCGAGAACGGCTGCTTCTATCTCGCCATGGAGTTCCTCGAGGGCAACGACCTCGCGGACGAGATCCAGCGCAGCCGCGTGATCGAACCGTACCGCGGCCTCC
>JAEZYO010000286.1 GCA_023419055.1 Pseudomonadota bacterium
CCTTGTCCGCCTTCACCCGGACCGTCACCGCCGCTCCCGTCGGGCACGCCGCCGACTTCGTAGCAGGTCCACTCGAGATCTCCGTTCTGGCCGCGGCACACGCACGAACCGAGCAGGCTCGGGCACACCAGGTTGCGATCGGAGCAAGGCTCGCCGGTCTTCGGAGTCTCGTCTTCGCACCCGGTCGGTCCCGTGGGCAGCGAGCCGCCGGAGCCGTTCGAGGCACCCGAGCTCCCGGAGTTGCCGCCGGAGCCGCCGTTCGAGCCGCCGGTTCCGACGCTGCCACCGGTCGTGGCGCCGGGACCGCCGTCGTCCTCCGTGTCGCCGCAGCCGGCGGCGAGCACGAACGTGGAAGCGAGAGAAATCACGATAGAAAGGGCCGCTCTGCGCATCTCGATCTCCCTCACTTCACCGGGGGCACGACGCCGGACTCACATCCGAACAAGAGGTTCAGCCTCGAACCGGGGTCGTTCTGAATGCGATCGCAGGTGTCGGCGCAGAGCACGATCTTGTCGTCGATCACCTGCCAGCCCTCGGTGCACTCGCCGTTCTCGTCCGGCCTCACGAGCTGAGACTGACCCGAGCCGGTGGTCACGATCAGATTGACCAGGTCGGGGCTGATGACCTGCCCGTCGGGCGGCTCGGGGAAATCGTAGCTGCACGACAAGACCGCCTGGCGGATCTGGCGCAGGCCGGCGCGGAGCGCGGCGCTGAAATCGGGCGCCGTGGTCATGTCCATGTGACAGTAGGGCTCGCCGTCGAGTCGACAGCCGGCTGCCGCTGTCGCTCCGAGGATGGCCGCCTCGGACATCCACTCGCGGCCGTCTTCGCTGCCGGGTGAGCCGATCAAGAACGTCCGCACTCCACCTTCGCGAGCCAGCGAGATCTCGTCGACGATGGGCTGCGAATCCACGGGTCGAGGCATCCCGCCTCCGAAGCCGCCGCCGTTGCCCAGATCACCCATGCACTCGAGGGTCAAGGTGGGCAGACCGTCCGTGATCAGCACCATGAACTTCTGCCCGGGAAAATCCGCGGGCTGGAGCGAGGTCTGGAGAGCGTGGCGGTAGGCGCCGTGAGTCGGGGTCCAGCCGTTCGGCTCGGCACTGCCGAGGGCCTGGTCGAGGTCGCCGCGGTGTTGCTCCGAAAGCACGTCCACCTGAATGCCTTCTTGCGTGTTCACGCAGGCCTCGAGCGGGAGCGGCTCGTCGCTGTTTTCGTTGGCGCGGTTCGGGTAGAAGAAGAGCCCGACCGGCATCGTGTCGGGGAGCTCGCCGATCGCCTCGATCAGCGCGTCGCGGGTGATTTCCCACTTCGTCGGTCCGCCCTGTCCGCCTCCGCCGGGTTGCCCGAATCCGCCGCCGTCCTGACCTGGAGCGAGGCTCATGGACAAGCTGGTGTCCACGACGAACTCGAGCACCGCGGGATCGCCGCCTTCGGGCTCCGCGGCCCAACCGGCACACGCGGCGTCACCCAGCGAGGACACCTCTTCCGGCGTCAGGTCGACGAGCCCTCCGTCGCGCGTACTTTCGCCGCTCGAACCGCTGGAACCGCTGCTCCCGCCGCTCGTGGTACCTCCGAAATCGACCGGCGCGCCGCTGCCGCCATTACTCGTCCCGCCGCTCCCGGTGACGGAGCTGGCAGGTTCGCCGTCCTCATCGGACGACCCGCACGCCGTGCCCATGACGGCGAACGAAAGGATGAACCCCGTCGAGATGTATTTCAGCATGGCGATACCTCGGGCAGACCAGCCGGGGGAGGCTGAGAACGATCGACGCTTCAAAGGCTCACTTTGCAGCTCCGTCGGATGAATCCCCCGGCGTGGCAATGAAACACGCACTGTTCGTGCAAAAGAGAATCGAGAGTCGAACTGGCGCCGCAAGGCGATCGAGAATCACCGAGTCGGCGCGATGGATGAGTCGCGCGTCCTCGCTTCGACAGGCAGCGCTGCGGAGAAAAGTGTCGCTCGGCGCTGCCCAGAGCTCACGCTCGCGTCGCGGAGTTCGACGGCTACTTCATCTTTGCGGTGAAGGGCTCGCCAGCGCGGGAGCGAAGGCCTTTTTCAACCTGCCTTGTGCTCGAAGTAGCGCAGATCGACGAAGATCGCCGCGGCGAGCAACAGCAGGCGATCGTCGAGGCCGAGTGGCTCGATGAACGCGATGCGGAAACGATCGCTGTCGGTGAAGGCTTCGCGCAATAGGCCGCTCCACTTCTTCTCGATGCGCGCGACCTCGCGCCCGTCGCGCTGAAAGGAAAAGGTCCAGGGCCGCCAGAACGGCGAAGCCACCTGCATCGAGACTCGGCCGCTCGGGTCGAGCACGTCGAAGCGCTTGTGGAGGAGGCCGAAGCGCTGCTGCAGAGCGCCGAGGGGGCGACCCGACTCGAGCGCGACCTCCAGGCGCTGGAAGAACCAACGGAAGGGCTGCGTCGCTCGCATCAGAGGCGAGCGAAGCGAGTCGAAGAACGCGACTTCGAAGCGCCGCCAGTGCCCGAAGAACTGGCGCGCCAGAAAGGCCAGGCCGCCTTTGCCCTGTTCCGCCGCAAAAGCCAGCTGAGTGTCGCCGAGCTCGATGGAGTATTTGTTGCGCGTCTCGAAGCCGAAGAGCTCAGCGAGCTCACGGCGCTGGACGACGAAGAGCTCGTTGGCTCGCTCGATGCTGACGAGGGCGTTCGACACGGTCGCCCGAGCTTAGCAGGGGACGCCGCCGCTCGTGATTAGAAGAGCCAGCCGAAGGAGACCTCGCCGTACGGCTCGAGATCGGAGAGGTCGTCCGTCTCGTCGTCCATGGCGGCCTTCAGCGAAGCGGCGTTCGCGAAGCCAGCGTCGGTGTCGATGCTGGAGTCCCCGAGCTCCGTGAAGTGGAGGAGCCCGCCGATGACGAGCGCCAGGCGCGGCCCGGCCTGGCTACCGTTGGGCCTGTAGCCGTAGCCGACGCCGAGGTGGCCGATGAGCGGCGTCGTGCGCCGCGTGTAGCTGCCGGAGTTGCCGCCGCCGTCAGCGAAATCCGCGGAGATGCGGTAGTGGGTGAAGCCGACCCCGAGGTCGCCGATCACGGAGTGCCGATCCATGAACCAGAAGCGCCCGCGGAGCGGCACGGTGAAGGAGACGTAGCGGCCGTCGGCAGTCCCGCCCTCGCTGTTCTCGGCGTCGGCGTCGTTGAACCCGAGACCCACGCCGAGGCTGAGCTCCAGCCAGCAAATTCCGGGCTGGGTCGCGCCTTCGAGCATCACCCAAGAGTTCGGTCCGAGCGCGTTCACACGACCACCGAAGAGCCACGGACACTCCTGCTTCGCCGGCGGGGGCGGTGGGGGCGGGCTCTCGACGACGGGCGTCGGTTCGGGCTCTGGCTCGGGCTCCTGGGGGAGCGACTCCGCGCCCTTCGTCACTTGGAAGACGACGCGGCGGTTCTTGGCCCACGGGCCCTCGCAAGGCGTCGAGTCGGCGGGGACCTTGTCGTTGCACTCCGCCGGCTCCGGCACTTGCGGTTCATCTTCACCCTTGCCGACGGAGGTGACGCGGTCCTCGGGGATACCGCTCGCGACCAGCCATTTTCGCACGCTCGCAGCGCGCCGATCGGAGAGATCACGGTTGTATTCGTCCGAGCCGCGCGAGTCGGTGTGACCCTCGACCTCGATCTTGACGGTCGGGTGCTCGTCCAAGAATTTCTTGAAATCGGCAAGGGTCTTCTGCGTCTCGTCGTCCTTCCGCAGATTGTCCTTGTTGTACTCGAAGTTGATCACGCCCTCGTAGTCGAGCCTGCCTTCACGGAATTGAATCGGCGCCGAGGGCGCCTTGGGCTTGGGGGGCGGCGCTTCCTGCTTCTCGAGTGAGGCCTGCGCGTCCGCGTCCGCGTCCCCCGACGACTTGACGTTCCCGGATGCGCTCGCCGAAAACCTGCAGCCCGAGAGCGGAGCGCCGAGGGCGAGCAGGACGCTGACCTGAACGCAGGGTGAAGCGAGAAGCCTGGGAAGCATGGACCCGTTATACGACCTCTCTGCCAGAATCTTCCCGCCAAGTTGAACGCGGGGTCATCCGCCGAGGCTGGCCGACCCGCCGATTGGGTGGACGTTTTCGCGACGAGTCGCGTGCGCTCTCCTGACAGACCGTTGTCACGACGCTGCCCGAGGTTTCGGCGCGAAGGAGAAACCCTCATGGCGACGAAATTCGGTGGATGCATTCTGTACGTCGAGGACGTCCTCGGCGCGGTCTCGTTCTACGAGCGAGCGTTCGGGCTGGAGCGCAAGTTCGTGGCGGAGACGAAGCTGTACGCGGAGATGAAAGGAAGCTCGACGCTGGGCTTCGCGGATCGCGGCTTCGTGAAGGGCAACATCCCGACCGAGCTCTCGAAGAGCGACCGCGGCAGCGCGCCCGTCGCGGCGGAGGTCCTGATCGTCGCCGACGACGTCGACGGCGCGTACCGGCGAGCGATCGAGGGCGGCGCGACGGAAGTGGCGCCTCCAACGGACAAGCCGTGGAAGCAGCGCGTGGCTTACGTCCGGGATCTCGACGGGTTCCTGGTCGAAGTCTGCTCCGAGTGGTCGCCCTAGCCGTCAGTCAGGGAACGGGAGCTCCTGTCGTTCCGCGCAAGCCGAGCGACAGGAGCTCGTTGCGCGTGAACTGGCCAGTGAGCGTGAAGGGCAGCGTCGTGTCGATGAGCTTACCTTCGAGCTTGGCCACGCCCGAAAAGCGATACGGCACCGGGCTATTGGAGAGCGCGTACGGAGCGAGCGCGGCGAGGTTCGACGTGCTCAGCATCAACTCGGCGGGGACTCGAGCGCTGCCCTCCGCGGGGATGCGCGTTCCCGGCGCCGCGCTGCCACGCGCGATCTCGATGCCCTCGCCGATCTGTAACGTGCCCTCGACCGAGCGCGCGTTGATCTCGAAAGAGTTCGGGTTCTTCACCTCGAGATCGAGCAACAGCCCGACGCCGTTCGTGCCGACGCTGGCGACGCGTGCCGCGACCGGCTTCACTTCCACCGGCTTGGGTTTCGAGCAGGCGAGCAGGAGGCCGAAGGCAAGAAGAGCGATGTTTCGTCCGGGCGACGCCATGCGCGAGATCTAGCAAGATCGACACCGCAAATCCGGATGGGGCAATTACTCGCAGATTTCTTCGGCGTTGCACGCGCAACCGCGCCCCTTGTGGCACGTGTAGCTGTCACGGATGCAGGAGTTTCCGCACGCCTTCCCCTTGTCGCAGACCTTGCAGCACTCCTCGACCGGGGTGCACGCGAGCGGCTCTGCGCTCGAGCGCGGCTCGTGGGGCGTCGCCATCCCGAGCAGGCACGAAAGGAACCCGCCGATGATCGTGATTCTGGCAGAGCTCGCGAGCACGCCTCCAGCTCCTCTTCGAACCTTCGACGGTACAGGTCCCTTCCACGTAGGAGCAAGAGGCGAGAGTTCGCCGGGCGGCTCGTCGGAGCAAGCGTGGTCGGCTGTCGGGATCAGTAGGCACAGGTGGGTCCGCGACCGTGGCGCGAGAGCGTCCCTCTCGTTCAACACTCCTCTGGGTGGAGGGGCGGAGCGCGTCCGACTCGTAGTGGTGAAGTAGACCGTTCGCGAGCGACTTTCGCTGCGGAAATCGCAGTCGAACGCCGCGGGCGTCGAGTCCGATGGGGGAAGCCCCGCGCCTGTGCTAAGCGCAGCCCTCGATGCGGTCTCGGTTGGTGGTGGCTCTCCCGCTCGTGGTGCTCTCGACCCAGTGTGGGTCCGATCCGGAAGTATCCGAGCCGTCGCAGGGTCAGCACGGCGAGGCCGGGACGAATGGCGAAGGTGGTGCGCCCAGCGAGGGAGGAGCCTCCGCCGGAGCCGGCGCGCCGAGCGATGGCGGAGCTGAGAGCTCGTCCGAGGCGGGCGCAGGCGGAGCAGGTCCGAGCTCCTTCTTGGACAGCGACCTCCGCGGAGCGCTGCCCGAGCGGCTGTCCGCCCTCGGTCTCTATCCGGAGCTTCCGTCACGAGAGAGCTGGCACGAACGAGCCGCTTACTACGAGCCGCGCTACCCGCTCTGGTCGAACGGGAGCGACAAACAGCGCTTCATCGTCTTGCCCGAGGGCGCTTCGGTCGATACCTCGGGTTCGAGTTGGGAGTTTCCCGTAGGGACGACGTTCTTCAAGACCTTCTCCTATCCCGAGGGCAAAGAGCGCGACCGAGCGATCGAGACTCGCGTGCTGCGCCGCACCGACGACGGCTACGAGTTCGCGGCGTACCGCTGGCTTTCCGATCAGACCGACGCGGAGCTCCTCGACGGTCAGAAGTCGGTTCGGGTCGCGGTGGAGCTCGACGGGGAGAGCTTCGAGCATCAGATCCCGTCGAGGCTCGAGTGCCGGACTTGTCACGAGTCACAAGAGCCTCGCGTGATCGGCTTCGACGAGCTCCGTTTGAACCACGCGCTGGAAGGGGCCGAGAGCACCCAGCTCGCGGCGTTGTTCGAGCGTGAAGTGCTGAGCGAGTCTCCGGAAGAGCCCGCCTCCATCGAGCACGAAGACCCCACGACGCGCAAGGTGCTCGAGTACCTGCACGGCAACTGCGCGCACTGCCACAACGGGAGCGACGGCCCTTCATCGGCCTTCGATTTGCGCTACCCGGTCGCGCTCGAGAACTTGATCGGGGTCGAGACCACCTCGGAGCTCTTCGGCGGGCTCCGGGTGAGCCCCGGCGAGCCCGAAGCGAGCGCGCTCTACAAGGGCATCACGCGTAACGTCGAGGGCGGCGACGCTCAGCCCATGCCACCGGTCGGTGTACAACGAGTGGATACGGAAGCCGCTGCCCTGTTCTACGACTGGATCTCGAGCCTCGCTCCGTGAGGCGCCACGCACACTGACATGAACGATTTTCGATTCTTGCCTTCACGCTCTCTTCGTCGGTTTGGCCTGTCCGCCGTGGCGCTCGCGGTGGCGAGCGCGGGCGCTTGCGGTGACGGGGAGACGGGCAGGCCCGCGCGGTCCTTGGGGGAGGGTGGCGAAGCCGGCTGGGGCGCCGGAGGCGTTTCCGAGGCTGGCGCTTCCGGTGCCGGCGCTGCCGAAGCTGCCGGCGCAGGCGGGGTCGGCGGTTCGTCCCTCGACGACGACGACTGCGATGGCGCCGCGCTCGCGGTGACGTTCCGGGCGCTTACTCTCTCGGACGTGGGGCAAGGGACCGACTTCGAGTTCTTGCCGACCGCTTCGGAGAAGCCGAGGCTGCTCGTGACCTCCTCCGACGGGCACGTTCACTTGGTCGAGATCGCAGGCGACGACGCCGCCATCCTCGAGAGTTACGAGCTGCCCGACCCCGTTCACGACACCGCCGCGTGTGGGCTCACGAACCTGCGCCTCGATCCCGAGTTCGAGCAAAACCACTTCGTCTACGTCTCTTATTGCGTGGACGACGAGGTCACACGCCTGATGCGGTACACGTGGTCCGAGGAGGACGGCATCCGCGACGGCGCCGTCATCTTGGAGACCGTCGTCGAGAAGAGGGATCAATGGCACCGCTTCGGCTCGATGGGCTTCGAAGAAGACGGGCGCACGATGTGGATCCTGGTCGGTGACCACTTCCACAAGGAGTTCGGTCAGTCCACGACCGACAAGCTGGGCGCGCTGATCCGGATCGTCCCGAACCGCGAAGCCCATGGGGAGGGCTTTACGCCGGCGGAAGGAAACTTGGCGGCGACGCTCGCGGAGGGAGTCGGAGGTGCGGGCGGAGTCGGAGGTGCGGACGGAGTCGGAGGTGCGGGCGGCGAAGGCGCCGGCGGCGCAGCGGGCGGTCCGGCGGAGGAGCCCGATCCCGCGGTCTTCGCCTACGGCTTCCGATCGCCGTGGCGCGGCACGCGCGACTCGCTCGGGCGCGTCTGGGTCGGCGACGTCGGGCTCGAGAAGTACGAGGAGGTGAACCTCGTCACCCGCGTGGGTCAGAATTTCGGTTGGGCCCTCCACGAGGGGCCGTGCACCCAAAATTGTGACGGATTCACCGACCCGATCGCGCATTATGGTCGTTCGGGTGAGGAGCCGTACGCCGCAGACGATCCGGACACCGTGCCGGCGACGAAGCGGGCGATCTGGGTGAGCGAGATCTACGAGTCGCCGAGCCGCGACCGGTACTGCGGGCTGATGAACGACGTCGTCGTCTTCGGCGATCTCTTCACGGGCTGGGTGCGCGCGCTCCGCGCCGACGAATCAGGTGAGGTCACCTTGAACCGGAGTATCGGTCACCTCACCAGCGTCACCGCCTGGCGCACCGGGAGCGACGGTTTTGCCTACGCGCTCACCCTCGAGGGGGCGGGCCCCGGTGGGGCGCTCGCCGCGGGCGAGTGACCTCCCGAGGAGCTCTGAACGGCACCACGCGGAGAGCGCCTCCTCGTCGCGAGCGAAGGCCCAGTACGCGGCCAACCAGCGCCGGAAATGCCCTGCTCCGGCGACGTTCCGCTCCGCGAGCCAGGCCTCGCCGAGCGCTCGGTCTGCGCCGGCGAGATACGTCGCGGCCGCGAGCGCGTTGAAGGCGGGATCACCAATCACCACCCCGCCCCCGAAGTCGACGATGGCGGTGACGCGTCCGCCGTCGACGAGCACGTTCCCGGGGTAGGCGTCGAGGTAGACGAACGCGCGCTGTCGCGGCTCCTCGAAAGGGGCCGCGACGTCGCTCGCGCTGATAGCAGCGTACGCGTCACCACCCAGCTTCAGGCTGTGACGGGCTCGAAGCTCGAGGTATTCGCGGAAGGTCTCGGCTCGGATCGGGTCGCCTTCGTGAAGCTCGCCGACGAACGGGCGCGAGATCGCGAGCTGGCCGAGCTCGTCCGCCGCCGAAAGATAGGCGCGGACCAGCGCTTCGCGCTCGGCGCCGCTGGCCGCGGCGAGCTCGCTCTCGAGCGGTCGTCCCGGAAGACGCCGCTCTTCGGTGACCCAGCGCTCTGCGACGAAAGCGACCTCGAACACGCGCGGGATCGAAAAGGAGAGCCGGCCCGCGGAAGCTCCCAGCTCGTCGAGCAAGGAAGCGCGCGCGAGGACGCCGTCCTCGCTGGTTCCCGGCCTGTGGATTCGCAGCACGCGCTCGTCTCCGAGCGCGAAGACGGTCGCTTCTCCGCCTCGCCCGAGGAGCGCTTCGGCGTCGCAGCCGAACTCTCGGAGCGCCGCGAGCGCGCCTGGATCCTCGGGGAAGCGATTGGTCATGCTCCTCTCCGGCTCGACTACTCGAGCGTGAGCTCGACGAGCGTGTCTTCCAGCACCAACTCGGCGCCCTTCACCGTGTATTCGAAGTCGGGGTTGCGCGCTGCGGGCGTGCACTCGCCACCCTCACTCTTGACGTAAATGACGTCGCCGTCGAACGGCATGGCCTCGTACAAGGCGCGTGGGCTTCGTTCGCCGCATGGCCCTGTCTCGACCTCCTCGCTGAAGAGGCGAGGACTGGAGGTGGCAGGGCAATCCGTCGGGTAGCCGCCCACCACTTGCGAGGTGCAGGCTTCATCGGCGAAGTCATCGTAACGAACGAACGGTGCGTCGAGGGCGGCCACATGGTTCGGTAAGCAGTAGCTCTTCCCGTCCCCAGCCCTCACCGGGTAACAGGGGGCATCGTAGGCGCGGTCCCAAAGGCCGGTTTGAAGGAGCCACGTGCCCTCGCTGAAGTAGCCGATGCGCGCCAGGCGTCCCGTTCCGTCGAGGTCGACCTGCACGATCGGGTACTCATCGGCGCGTCTCGGCTCGCCGATCTCGAAGAGCCGTTCTGTCTCGCTCGCGACCGCCGGGGAGCACACGCCGTCGCCGTTTTCGTACCAGGCGGCAGGCAGGCCCGCCCCGAGCTCGAAGAGCGGGGTCACACCGCATTGTTCGGCGGAGCCGATCACGACCTCTGGGGGCCCACAGTCGTCGTCGTCGATCGCATGGAGGGCGAGCTCCTGCTCGGTGGTGCACTCGTCGTCCGTGGTGAACACGTCGGTAGTGGGTACCGCGCCGGTTAAGCAATGAGTTTGCCCCCCGTCGTCCTCGTCGACGCCGATGAACAGACAGCGTTGCGCGCTTTCGAGACGGATGATCTGCTGCGGAAGACGCAAGCCGTCCTTCGCGACGATCATTTCCGTGCCGAGCTCCTCCGTACGCGGCACGATCACTCGCTCCGCCGCGACGAACGCGCCGGGATCGAGCTCACGAAGCTCGTAGTAGTGTTCGACCTCATAAGCGGCACCGGAACCAAAGCACTCTCCGTCCGGTTTGAGCCCGTACAAGCGAAGAGGTTTTTCGATCTCTCGCACGAACTCGTAGGCGCGAGCTTCCGTGCGGGTCCCGCAGCCGTGACTCTCGCCGAGGTCGAGATCGTAACGAAACTCTTCCTCGCTGCACCCGGTGGTCCGCAGCGCCACGGGGGACTTGCAGTCAGGATCGGTGAAGAGGATCTCGGCTTCTGGAAACTCGGCGGGCAGGCAGCGCTCGACGCCATCCCTCGCCACCATGAATTCGCACTCGACGCCGAGCTTCGTGTCGTAGACCGCGCTCGGAAGGAAGACGTCGCCGTGCGACCAGCGGCGCACCTCGAGGCGAGTCCCCGACGCGGCGCTGACCGGATCCTTCGGGACTTCCGCCGACGGGGGAACCTCCGTTTCCCCGCCGCACGCGACCACCACGGCAGCGATGGTCACTGAAGCGCCACCAAACTTCATGTCGTCCTCCTCACTCGAGCCTCGTCTCGACGCGCAGAATCCGCGTAATGAATTTTCACGTCTTCGACCTGGAGCGGCAGACAACGCTCCACGCCGTCACCCGCCACTCTGAAGGTGCAATGCACCCCGAGCTCGGTGTCGTAGATCGTGTCGTGAAGCACCGCCTCGTCGTGGCGGTAGCGCGGCATTCGGAGCCGGGTCCCAGAAGCCGCGCTGATTTCGTCCTCGGGCGTTTCCGCCACGGAGTGTCGCTCCCAGTGTCCGCCGCAAGCGACGAGCACGACACTGACTACCATCACAGCACGACTCCCGCGCCTCACCGTGAGGCGAGCCTATCCCGAAGCTCGAGACGTGCCTAGCGTCGCGCACGTCGAGGCACGGGTGACCGAGGGGGTCCGGCTCGGTCGAACGACTGGCGTCACCCGAGTTCGTCTCGTATCCTCTCAGTGCGATGCGCGGACGCGACGTGTTCCTGCTCGCTTCTCTCGGAACCGCACTGGCGTGTGCGGCGTACGGACTGTCTAGTTCCGGCGCCCCGGCTTCAGCCGCTCAGGCAAGCGAGCCGACCGCGGCGCCGCAGAAGGGGGCGGCGCCTGCCCGCGCTTCGAGCTCGGCGGCCCCGAGCGCTCCGGCCGAAGCCAGCAAGAACGCTTGTCCACCCGAGATGGTGCGCATCGCTTCCGGTTGCATGGATCGCTACGAGGCGCACTTGCTGGTGGAACGCCCGGACGGCTCGCTCGCGCCACATCCCGCCTACGAGCGCCCCGAGGCAGGGAAGTTCGTGGCCGAATCGCGGCTAGGGGTGAAGCCGCAGGCCTACATCAGCCAGATCGAGGCCACGGCGGCGTGCGAGAACGCCGGTAAGCGGCTGTGCTCTCTCGCCGAGTGGTACGACGTCTGCAGCGGGAGCGCGCGCCGCATCTACCCTTACGCGAAGAGCTTCGAGAAGGGGCGCTGCAACTCCGGCAAGCCGCACCTGCTCTCGCTCCTTCACGGCAGCAGCGCGCGGGATTGGAGCTATGCCGAATTCAACGATCCCGAGCTCAACCGGCGGTCGGGTTTCCTGGCGCTCACCGGTGAGTACGCGGGCTGCGCGACACCCGAGGGTGTGTACGACATGGTCGGTAACCTGCACGAGTGGGTCGCCGATCTCGTGGACAAGACGCTCGTGACCAAGCTCCCGGTGGCGGACGTGATCCGGCGGCGCATCGGCAAGACCAAGGGCAACGGCATCTTCATGGGCGGCTTCTACAGCACCACGGACGAGCACGGCCCCGGCTGCACCTTCATCACGGCCGCTCACGAGCCCGGCTATCACGACTATTCGACCGGCTTTCGCTGCTGCAGCGATCGCTGAGCGACCAAGCGCTCACCCGGTGAGGGCGCGCACGTTCGCGATGCAGAAATCGAACGGCGTGGTCGAGGCTGCGTTGGTGACGACGTGCCAGCTGATCTGGACGAGGCCGTTGCCGGGCGAGGGAGACCCGCCCGTGGTCCAACACTCGGTGACGAGCTCGTCGAACGCGAAGCTGTTCGCTCCGAGCACCACGGGAGTCGTCGTCGCATTCCGCTAACGCGGCGCTGCCTCCCACGTCGAGTCATGTCACTCACCTCGAGCGCGCACCCTTTCGTGCCTCCCGGGTGAGTGGCAAGGCCGGCCATTCGCACAGTGACGCCGGGGCGTGGCGCCCCGAGGCGTTCAGAGCGCGTACGTCGAGGGCAGCAGACCGCGCTTTTCGAGCACCTTCACGAGCTCGTAGGCGACCTCTTCGGCGTCGAGCTTGTCGAGCGAGACGACCGCGTCGGGAGCATGCGGCGGCTCTTCACCGGGAGGCACGTGACCCGGGCTGTAAACGCCGCGTGCGTCGCGAGCGCGGCGCGCTTCGAGCGCCGTGTTCACGTGGATCTCGACGAAGCGCTCCGGGCCCACGGCGTCGCGGATGGCCTCGCGATCGGCGCGCAGCGGCGAGGCGTACGCGAAGATGATGATGAGCCCGGCGTCCGTCACGCGGCGCGCGAGCTCGGGCGTCTGCCAGGGGCTCGAGCCGTCGGGTTGCACGCCCTTCGAGAGGCCGTCGTCGGGATCGACCACCATCGCGAAGCGCTTGGAGTCGAACAGGCGCCGCTCGAGCGCGAAGGCGATCGCGCTCTTGCCCGCAGCGGGCAAGCCGGTGAGCCACACGGTGCAGCCCTTCTGACCGAGCCGCTCGCTGCGCTCGTCGGCGCTCACCTGGGTGTGGGCGCGCGCGAGCGCGGGTGGACGCTGGCTCTCCGTGTACGGAGGCGCCGCCTCGCCGCCCAAGATCATGCCCGCGGCGACGGTGTTGTTGGTGAGCGAGTCGACCAGGATGAAGGCGCCGGTGACGCGGTTCTCGCGGTAGGGATCGTAGAAAATCGGGCGGTGGCAGGAGATGGTGACGCGCCCGATGTCGTTGAGCTCGAGGTGCGTCGCGGGCAGCTGCTCCAGCGTTTCCAGGTTCGTGGTGTAAGCGACCTGCTCGATCTCGGCGCGCACCACCTGGGTCGTGTGCTTGAGCAGGTAGCTCTTCTGCCGATCGAGCGCGCGCTCGCTCATCCAGACCAACATGGCGTCGAAGCGCTGGCCCACGCTCGGCACGTTGTCCGGATGGACGAGCATGTCACCGCGGCTCACGTCCACCTCGTCGGTGAGGCGCAGCGTGATGCTCATGGGCGCGAAGCCCTGCTTCTGCTCGCCGTCGAAGGTGTCGACCGCCGCCACCTTGGTGAGCTTGCGCGAAGGCAGCACCATGATCGGATCGCCCGGCTTGACGACGCCCGAGGCGATCATGCCGGAGAAGCCGCGGTAATCGAGATCCGGGCGCAGCACCGACTGCACGGGGAAACGGAAATCGTCGTGGTTGACGTCCGTCGCGATCGGCACCGTCTCGAGGTGCTCGAGCAGCGTCGGGCCGTCGTGCCAGGGCGTGCGCGTGCTGCGATGAACGACGTTGTCGCCGGCGAGCGCGCTGATCGGGAAGAAGGTGATGCCCTTGAAGCCGAGGTTCCCGGCGAAGCCTGAGAACTCCTCGCGGATGGCGTCGTAGATCTTCTTGTCGAAGTTCACGAGGTCCATCTTGTTGATGCACACGGCAAGGTGCGGGATGCCGAGGAGGGACCCGATGTACGCGTGACGGCGAGACTGCTGGAGGACGCCGAGCCGCGCGTCGATCAGGATGATGGCGACGTTCGCGGTCGACGCGCCGGTCGCCATGTTGCGCGTGTACTGCACGTGCCCGGGCGTGTCGGCGATGATGAACTTACGCTTGGCCGTCGCGAAATAGCGGTACGCGACGTCGATGGTGATGCCCTGCTCGCGCTCCGCCTTGAGCCCGTCGGTGAGCAACGAAAGATCGATCTCGAGCCCCGACTGCTTCGAGGCGCGCTTCATCGCCGAGAGCTGGTCCTCGTAGATGCCGTGCGTGTCGTACAGCAAGCGCCCGATCAAGGTGGACTTGCCGTCGTCGACCGAGCCCACCGAGACGAAGCGGAGGAGCTCCTTCTTCTGGTGCTGATCGAGGTACCCGAGGATGTCTTTGCTGATGAGCTCTTGCTCTTGCATGGCGGATAAGTCGAAAGTTGAAAGTCGATAGCGGGCGCTAGAAGCAGTTTGCCTGCGCGAAGGTCAGAAGTACCCTTCGCGCTTCTTCACTTCCATCGAGCCTTCTTCGTCGGTGTCGATCAGGCGGCCCTGGCGCTCGGAGAACTTGGTGAGCAGCATCTCCTGGATGATCTCGGGCAGCGTGGTCGCGCTGGATTTGATCGCGCCGGTGAGCGGGTAGCAGCCGAGCGTGCGGAAGCGCACCATTTCCTTCCTCGGTTTCTCACCGGGCTGGAGCGGCATGCGCTCGTCGTCGACCATGATGAGCGTGCCCGCGCGATCGACGACGGGGCGCTCCGCCGCGTAGTAGAGCGGCACGATAGGGATGCTCTCGAGGTAGATGTAGAGCCAGATGTCGAGCTCGGTCCAGTTCGAGAGGGGGAAGGCGCGGATGCTCTCCCCCTTGTTGATTTTGGCGTTGTAGAGGTTCCAGAGCTCGGGGCGCTGGTTCTTCGGGTCCCACTGCCCGTAGCGATCTCGGAAGGAGTAGATGCGCTCCTTGGCGCGCGAGCGCTCCTCGTCTCGACGGGCGCCGCCGAACGCCGCGTCGTAGCCGCCGTGCTGCAGCGCCTGCAGCAGGGCCTGCGTCTTCATGATCGCGGTGTACTTGTTGCTGCCGTGATCGAAGGGGTTGATGTTGTCGGCCTTGCCCTGCGGGTTCGTGTGAACGATGAGGTCGATGCCGAGCGACTTGGTGAAGCTGTCGCGAAACTCGATCATTTCGCGGAACTTCCAGGTCGTATCGATGTGCAGGAGCGGGAAGGGCAGCTTGCCGCGGTGGAACGCCTTCCGCGCCAGATGCAGCATCACCGCGGAATCCTTCCCGATCGAGTAGAGCATCACCGGGTTTTCGAACTCGGCGGCGACTTCGCGAATGATGTGAATGCTTTCCGACTCGAGTTGCCGGAGATGGCTCATGCGCAGGCCGAGCGCCTGGTCCGGTGAGGTGTCGTACGCGATCATCGGGAGGTCGCGGTTCTAGCACTAGATCAATCGGGTAGGTCGAGTATCGTCAACCCTCGAAATTCATTCGAGTATCGGCTCGAGACCTTCGAGATCCACGGACAATCCCCGCACCGATCCGAGCCTCCACAGGTACTCGCGCCGCTCGATGGTGTACCCGCCCATGCTGGCCAGGTGCTCCGTCAAAAATTGCACGTCGAACAGGCCAACCCCCGCTCGGAACAAGCTCTGGACGGCCGCGATCAGGGCGACCTTGGAGGCGTTCGTCTCACGATGGAACATGCTCTCCGCAGCGAACAACCCTCCGCGCTGGACCCCGTAGAGCCCGCCGGCGAGCCCCGAGTCGGACCAGACCTCGAAGCTGTGCGCCAGCCCGTGACGATGCAGGCCGACGTAGGCGTCCACCATGGCCGGCGTGATCCAGGTCCCCTCTTCGCGCTCGCGACCGCACTCCAGGATCACCTGCTCGAAGGCCTGGTCGAAAGTGACTCGAAATCGACCGCTCTTCAGCACCCTACACATGCTGCGGGAAACCCTGAGGCTCTCTGGATCGAAGACCGCCCGGGGGCTCGGGCTCCACCACAAGAGAGGCAGCCCTTCGGCCGGCCAGGGGAAGATGCCGTGATCGTAGGCGGCGAGGAGCCGCGGCGTGGACAGATCGCCGCCCACGGCGATCAGGCCTTCGTCGTCGGCGAGCTCGGGATCCGGAAAGATGGGCGGGCTCCCCGGCGGCAGCAGAACGGGCAGGCGTCGCTTCCGCACTCGCCTACTATGGTCGGAGGTTCCCGCGGAGGGCAACACACCCGGTGCTGGGCGGAAACGTTCAGGCAATATAGCCCGGGTGTCCATGTGGCGGTCGCCACACGACCGCGGGTGACCTCGAAAAATGCCCGAATATTTCGATGAAATGCACGGAACTTCGGCCGCGGTGCGACCCGCCTTCCAGGCGGTCGGCAGCTGGCTCTCCGAAGTCCCGCGAGAAACGCTGGAAGCGAAGCGTCGGGAAGCCGACGTCATGTTCCAGCGCCTCGGCATCACCTTCAACGTGTACGGGGACAGCGCGGGGACTGAACGGCTGATCCCCTTCGACATCATCCCGAGGGTGATGACCGCGCTCGAGTGGAAGATGCTCTGCGTGGGGCTCGAACAGCGCGTCCGCGCGCTGAACCTCTTCCTGCGCGACATCTATCACGGGCAGGAGATCTTGAAGGCGGGCATCATCCCCGCGCGCCACGTGCTCGGCAACGCCCTCTATCGGCCGGAGATGCAGGGCGTGGACGTGCCGGGCAACGTCTACGTGCACATCGGCGGCATCGACCTCGTGCGCGTGGACGAGCAGCAGTTCTACGTGCTCGAGGACAACCTGCGCACGCCCTCCGGCGTGTCGTACATGCTCGAGAACCGGGCCGTGATGATGCGGCTCTTCCCCGATCTCTTCCAGCGCGCGCGTGTGGCGCCGGTGGATCACTACCCGCACGAGCTCCTGCGCTGCCTGCGCTCGGTGGCTCCGCCCAAGTGCGAGGGTGAGCCTACGGTCGTGGTGCTCACGCCCGGCCCCTACAACAGCGCCTATTTCGAGCACACCTTCCTCGCGGAGCAGATGGGGGTCGAGCTCGTGGAAGGGCAGGATCTCTTCGTGCGCGACGAGGCGGTCTGGATGCGCACGACCGAGGGTCCGCGCCGGGTCGACGTCATCTATCGAAGGCTCGACGACGACGCGATGGATCCGCTCGCCTTCAACCCGGACAGCGTGCTCGGCGTCGCGGGCTTGCTCAGCGTCTATCGCAGCGGCGGGGTCACGCTCGCGAACGCGATTGGTACCGGCGTCGCCGACGACAAGTCGACGTACCTCTACGTCCCGGAGATCATCAAGTTCTATCTCGGCGAAGAGCCCGTCCTTCGCAACGTGCCGACCCACCGCTGCTCGCTTCCGGACGAGCGCGCCTACGTGCTCGAGCACCTGCACGAGCTGGTCGTGAAGGAGACGCACGGCTCCGGCGGCTACGGCATGCTGATCGGGCCGCGCAGCACCAAGGCCGAGCGCGACGAGTTCCGCAACCGCATCTTGCAGAGGCCGGACGCCTACATCGCGCAGCCGACGCTCGCGCTCTCGACTTGCCCGACCTTCGTGGAGTCGGGTATCGCTCCGCGCCACGTCGACCTCCGGCCTTTCATCCTCTCCGGGCGCGATTCGGTGACGATCGTTCCGGGCGGGCTCACGCGCGTCGCGCTTCGCGAAAACTCCTTGGTCGTCAACTCATCCCAGGGCGGCGGTACGAAGGACACCTGGGTGCTCGGTGAGGAAGATGCTCGGACGAACGGCGGATAACCTCTACTGGACGGGGCGCTAC
>JAEZYO010000326.1 GCA_023419055.1 Pseudomonadota bacterium
CTCAAGCCGGGGCGGAAGGCTGGACAGAGGGGCGAGAAGAAGGGCAAGTAGAACGAGTCACGCTGATGGGGACCACCGGGGGGAATGCTTCTGCAACGACTGGGTCCCATCCTTCTGCAAAGCGACAGGACTCCCTCATGAAGCTGCCCCCCATCGACGAGCTCGCGTTCGACATGAACGACGCGCAGCTCGAAGTGAGGAGGATCGGACGCGAGGTGCTCGAGCTACATCGGGCGCAGCTCGGTTCGGGGCTGACGTCATACGCACGAAAGGCAGCTGGCGAATTCCTCGCGGTGGCGCGGAGCCTCGCCGCGCACGACCCCGGCAGCCGGGAAGCGTGGCAGCCCCGAAGACAGCTCCAAGAGCTTCTGCCGAGGGTGACGCCGTTCCTGCCCGCCTGGGCCGTGACGAATCTCTCTGCCCCGGGCGCGATTCCGTTCCACGCCGGCCTCTTCGACGTTGCGGTCATCGACGAGGCGAGCCAGTGCGACATCCCGTCCGCGATCCCGCTGCTGTTCCGAAGCAAGCGCGCTGTGATCATCGGCGACCCGCAGCAGCTGCGGCACATCACGACACTTCCGCCGGCGCGCGAGAGCCAGCTTGCGGCGAAGCACAAGCTGACCGAGGCTGCGGACCAGCCGTTCACCTTCGTCAACAACTCGCTCTTCGACGTCGCGGCGGCCTCGGCGTCGGCGGGCATGTTCGCGCTTCGGGACCACTACCGGTCGCACGGGGACATCATCGGCTTCGCGAACGCCCACTGGTACGCGAAGGATCTCCGAATCCTGACCGACTACTGCGGGCTCAAGACCCCGGACGGCGAGCCGGCCGGGATCAAGTGGCTGCAGGTGAAGAGCGAGATCTTCCGGCCGAGTGAAGGAGGCGCGATAGCCACCGAGGAAGCCTCTCGCGTCGTCGAGGACGTGGTAGCCCTTCTCGGCAGGCCAAACTTCAAGGGAACCGTCGGCGTGGTGTCGCCGTTTCGTGCGCAGGCGAACCGGATCCGTGAGGGTCTCCACAAGCGGCTCTTGCCGGAGATCATGGATCGCGTGGAGCTCATCGCCGACACGGCGCATGGGTTTCAGGGCGACGAGCGAGACATCATCGTGTTCTCGCCCGGCATCGGAACCCCGATGCCCCCGGGAGGAAAGCGCTTTATCACCAAGACGGCGAACCTGTTCAACGTCGCGGTAACCCGCGCGCGTGCCCAGCTCCGGGTCGTCGGGGACCTTGCCGCGTGCGAGACGTGCGGCATCCCGCACGTCGAGGGGTTCGCGCAGCACTACCGGCGGCTCGAGGCCGAAACCGCTCGGCCGGCGGACGACTCGATCGGCTATTACGAGAAACCGCTTCAGGAGGCGCTCCGGGACGCCGGCGTCATAGCAATCCCGCAGTACGTGTTCGGGCGCTACCGCCTCGATCTCGCCGTCGTGGAGGGCGAGATCAAGATCGACATTGAGGTCGACGGCGAGCACTTCCACAAGGACTGGACTGGTGAGCGGTGCTGGGAGGACCTGAACCGGGACCACCACCTCACTCAGCGCGGGTGGCGTGTCCTGCGCTTCTGGGCTGTCGAGGTTCGCGATCAACGGGAGCGGTGTGTCGAGAGGGTCTTGAAGGTGCTGGGCTCGCTTCGGAGTCGTGTGAGCGACGGGCCTGAACGAGCGGCGCGTGTCCGCCCGGCGACTACTGGTCTGCCTACCTGACGGTTGGCGCCTGCTGGCCGTGGAAGGTGCCAGCACGGCAACTGCTCCTCCGCGGACCCAAGGGAGCTACTGTTCGCGGCGACGACGGACGCTTGCGAGCAAGGCGTCGTGGCTACCTGTGCAACGTGTAGAGCCTAGGCCCCCGGTGCCCGTGGTCCGCGGCGGCATCCCAGAAGTCGCTCTCGTGCACGATGGCAATTCGTCGCCCTTCCTTTCGAAGCGCCATCGCTTGTTCGACTTTCCGGCCATAGCATGAGAACGCCCATGAATGGGTGCGCTCGGCGGCAACGATCAAGTAGTCCAGGTCTTGGACGACGCGGGGGTGGGCCCTACCCCCGAGCTTGATGACGACTCCCTCGATCTCGCGCCGGAACGCACGCGGAGAACTGCCGGTCACGCAAAACATCCTTCCTGCGAATGAGATGTCCGGCTGAACTGCGCAGATCCCCAGGCGAACGTCCTCGTTGCAGGGCACCTCGATGGCCAGCGACGTCGAGAACTCCAGGAACTCCCGTGTGAAACCGAGCAGGAACTCCTGCTCTTGCTCGTCCACGCGCCCGTCAGCCAGTACCGCCGTGATGATGCTGTCGACCTCGTCGTAGGGCCATGTGCCCTTGAGGTTCTCGACCGACTCCATCCACTCGCGAAGCGCTCGTAACTCGTCTGCTGTCACGATGCCATCGGCACCGATGCCGGCGAGTAGACCATGCAGACGCTGCATGTCCTTCGTGGCTGCCGCGTAGTACGGGTTTGGGCTCCTGAGGCGCTCGCAGAAGTGGAGAATGTCGGCTCGCTCTTCCTCGTCCAACACGCCGTCAGAGATCGCCTCGTTGATGCGTTCGCGGGCCTCGCGGAACAGGCTGCCGTCATGCCAGTCGCGCTTCGCTTCGCACCAGCGTCGGAGGCTCTCGGCTTCAGCGGGCACGATTCGGCCATCGAGGGCGATGCCTCGGATCAGGCCCTCGAGCTCGTTCACATCGCGGTCTCGGATCTGCGGGCCAGCATAGCGGAGGTGGCTCTGGGGGGCGCTCACGGATCCGAGCGTATTACTCCAGCGGAGAGTGGTTCAAGACGGACGTCGACCTTCGACGCGGTTCGCCGAGACCCAGGGTAGGACATGGGGAGTCCCCGATGTCCGGCCCATCTCCTATGCTTCCAGTCGATGCCGTTTCGCCTTCTCCACACCGCTGACTGGCACCTGGGGCACCAGCTCCACGGGTTCGACCGGTCTCGCGAGCAGGGGCGAGTGCTGGAATGGATCCTCGAAACCCTTGACCGCGAGCAAATAGACGCGCTGCTCGTTGCGGGTGACGTCTTCGACTCGGCCAACCCGCCTACGGAGGCCCTCGCGCAGTGGTACCGGTTCCTCGGCGACGCCTGGAAGCGGTTTGACCACCTCCAGATCGTGGTTATCGGCGGTAACCACGACTCACAGGGACGCCTCGACGCCACCGATCCATTCCTACGCGCGCTGGATCGGCTGCACGTTGTCGGCGGCGCGCAGCGGCGGGAGGGCGTGCTCGATCTGGAGCGGCACGTGGTCCCGCTCTGCGATCGTACCGGCAAGCGCGCCGCCTGGGTAGCCGCCATCCCACACCTGCGTGCCAGCGAGACGGGCACGGGCGACGAGGCGGCGGTGGCCACGGGCGTGCGCCGGTTCTACGACGGCGTCCTCGAACGGATTCGCTCCAAGCGCGCGCCGGGCGAGGCAATCGTTGCCATGGGCCACCTCTACCTAGTCGGAGGTCAGGTCTCAAACCTGTCCGAACGGCGCCTGAACGTGGGGAACGAACTCGCGGTGGGCCACGACCTCTTCCCTGGCGATGTCACGTATGCGGCACTGGGGCATCTTCACCTAGCGCAACCGGTGGGCGGCAAGATGCATATCCGGTACGCGGGGTCGCTCGTCCCGCTTTCGCTGTCGGAGCGCGGCTACCCGCATCAGGCGCTGGTGGTAGAGCTGGAGGGCGAGCAGGTGGTGGACATTCACGAGGTCGCCGCACCGCGCCTCGTTGAGCTCCCACGCATTCCGGCGACCGGGGAGGCTACGATCGACGAGGCGCTCGCCGGCATCCGCGCGCTCCCGGCGCGAGACGGTGAAGTACCTTCCGACCTGCCCCTGCTCGAGGTGGAGGTCCGGCTGGAGAAGCCGGAGCCGGCACTTCGTCAGCGCGTGGAGGACGCGCTCCAGGGCAAGGCGGCGCGGCTTGCGCGCCTCGGCGTGACGCTCACCGGTACGGGAGACGCACTCGGCGACATCGAAGTACGGTCGATCGCCGACCTTCGTCCGGAGGAGGTCCTTCGCGCGCGGTGGGCCCGCGACCACCAGGGCGATCCACCAGCGGAGCTGATCCGCACGTTTGACGAGCTCCTCGACCTCGTGCGCCAGGAGGCCTAGTGAGGATCCTGGCCATTCGCGGACGCAACCTGGCGAGCCTCTATGGCGACTTCGAGCTTACGCTCGACCGAGGCCCCATTGCCGAGGCGGGCCTCTTCTCGATCGCCGGCCCTACGGGATCGGGCAAGTCCACGCTCATTGACGCGCTCTGCCTTGCCCTCTACTGCGAAACGCCCCGCTTCGACTCGCGCGGGAAGGGAGTCCGGCCGGGCCGGCCCGACCAGGTTGAGGACGACCTTGTAGATGCCAACGACCGCCGTAACCTTCTCTCCCGCGGTACCGGCGACGGCCACGCGGAGGTGGACTTCGAGGGGATGGATGAGCGCCGCTGGCGGGCCCGCTGGGAAGTCCGTCGAGCACGGGGGAAAGCCGACGGACGGTTCCAAAAAGAGCAGTTTACGTTGTGCGCGCTCGACGGCGCGGGCGATAAGTACTCGGGGCTCGCCGAGGTGAAGCGTCGTATCGTCGAGCTGGTGGGCTACACCTTCGACGAGTTCCGTCGAGCTGTAGTACTTCCGCAATTCGAATTCCGGGCCTTTCTCGATGCCGACGCCAACACGCGCGCGGCCATCCTCGAGCGCGTGACGGGGACGGAGATCTACGGACGCCTGTCGCAGCAGGCGCACGAGCGCGCGGCGGAAGTGCGCACCGCGCGCGATGCTGTGCTCCAGCGCGCGGGAGACGTGCAGCCGCTCGGGGCGGCGGAGCGGACGGCACTCGAAGACAGCGTCGCCTCGCTGCTCGCGGCCCGCACCGCGGCGGGAGACGCGGCCAAAGCTGCCGAGGCGGACGCCCGATGGCTCGAGGCCGATGCTGCCCTTGCTGGCGAGCTCGCCTCGGCAGGGGAACAGGTCGCCGACGCTCGGGCGCAGGTCGGGGCGGCGGAGGCGCGGCGCCGTATTCTCTCCGAGGTCGAGGTGGCGGAACCGCTTCGTCCGATCCGGTCGGAGGCCATTCGGACTGCTTCCCATGCAGAGGCAACGGCCCGCAGGCGCGGCCAGGCTGAGGAAGCGCAACAGGCGGCGGTCGCAGCCAGGGACGGGCAGGCGAGTGCGAGCGAGAAGGCGCATGTTGAGCTGGAGGCGGTTCTCGCGGAGACCGAGGGGCTTCGGCCGGACTTGGAGCGGGCCAGGGAGCTCGATCTCCGCCTGGAGGGAGCGGTTGCCGCCGCCAAGCAGGCGGATGGGAAGCTGGAGAAGGCGACGTCGGACCGCCGAGCGGCAGCGGAGGTGGTCGAGGACGTCGAGCGGCGAATCGCTGACGCCCGGGCCCAGCGCCATGCGGCAGCCGACTGGCTCGCGCATCGCGGGGCGGAGCGCACGCTGGCGGGAGAGTGGGCTCGCTGGAAGGCGCTCCTGCGCGACCACGCGGCCGTGATCCGCGACCTAGCGGCGACCGTAGCAACCGCCGAGACCTGGCGGAAGGCCCTGGTGAAGCACGAGACCGAGCGCGACACGCTCCGCACGAGCGTGGCGCAGTACCGGAGTGTGTTCGAGGCGGCAAGCGAGCAGCTCAGGGCTGCGGTCACTGCGTCCGGAACCGACGACCTCGTGGCGCTCTCCACGCGAGTGAAGGTCGCAGGCGAGCGCAATGCGTGGACGCTCGATGTGCTCGAGGCCGCACGGCAGGCGCGGGCCGTCGCCGAGGAACGGGACCGCACGGCGCACGAGGCAGCGGAGTCCCGCGCGGCGCTCGACGCGTTGGCGGAAGAAGACCGCGCGCTCGCAGAGCGCATGCGGTTGGCCGAGGCGCGGCTCGGCGCGGCCGAGGAGGCGCTGTCACGACTGAACGCTGCGCTTAGCCTGGAGGAACGGCGGGCGGAGCTGCGGGAGGGCGAGCCGTGCCCGCTGTGCGGCGCGACCGAGCACCCCTACGCGCACGGTGCCCCTGGCGGGAGCGCGGTCGCCGCACAGTCCCAGGCTGTTGCGGACGAAAAAGCGGCAGTTGCGTCCATCCGCGCCGAGGCTTGGCGCGTGGCGGAGGAAACGGCTACAGAGCGGCAGCGGGCTTCGCAGGTGGCGCAGAGCCTACAACGCCAGCAGCAGGCGCTTGCGAATGCGGAGGAGCGATACGCCGCACTCCGATCCTCCGCCGGTGACGACGCGTTGCCCGCCAGCGCCCGTCAAGCGCTCGAGGCCGCGACGGCGTGCGCTGCGCGAGCAGCGGCCGAGACCAACGCAGCCCAGGCGGCACAAGCTGTCGCGCTCGAACGTGCGGCCCTCGTCGGCGGTGCCCGCGTTGAGGTGGAGAACGCTCGGAGTTCTCTGGACTCTGCCGAGCGCGAACTCGCGACGGCTGAGTTGGAGCTCGCGCGCGACGGGGGCCTGCTCCGCGAGGCAGAGGAGAGGGTCCGCGGGCACACCATTCGGCGCGACGCCCTGGAGTCTGAGCTTGAGCCCGTGCTCGGCTTCCGACAGGGCTGGCGCGAGGAGGCGCGCGCCGACGGAACGGCGCTGGTTCGTTCCTGTGAGCTCATTGCGGACGCGCACGCGCAACGGAGCCGAACAGTCGAGGAGACCGCGGTCTCGCTCGCAGGACTTGAGGTGGAGCGCGAGTCGGCCCGTGCGCGGCTAGAGGAGCGGACCGGCGCGGTGCAGTTGGCCTCGGAGGAGGCCGAGGCCGCGCGAGGAATGGCACACGTACTCCAGCAGGAGCGCCGTCAAGTCCTCGGCGGAAGACCGCTCGACGCGGTGGTGACGGAGCGGACCGCAGCAGAGCGGGCCGCCCGGATCACGGCCGAGACCTCCGCCGAGCTCCTCTCGAAGGCGGAGCAGCACGTTTCGGCGGCGAAGGCTAGCCTTGCAGCCGCGGAGAGTGCCGCCGCAGAGGCGGCCGAGGCTGCGGTCCTAGCCTCGGGGGCCCTGGCGGATGCGCTCGCCGCACGTAGCCTCGACTGCCCGCGGCTCGACGCGTTGCTCGCGCGCGGGCCGGAGTGGATCGCCCGTGAACGGAGCGAGCTCGCTGAGCTCAACGATGCGGTTAGGACGGCCGACGCGACGTTCGCGGAGCGCCTACGGAAGCTCGAAGCCCATCGCGTCACGGGCGCGCCTCCAATCGGGCTCGAGGAGGCACATGCGCTGGCCGCATCCGCGGCTTCCGAACGCGAGCGCGCGGAGTCGGAGCACAACGCCGCCCAGCTTGACCTCCGGCGCGACGACGAACGCCGGACGGCGCACGCTGCGCTCGGCGAGGAGATGGCCAAGGCCGAGGCCGACTTCGCCCGGTGGGGTACGCTCGCCGACCTCATCGGCTCGCACGACGGCCGCGCCCTGCGGGTGTTCGCTCAGGGGCTCACGCTAGATGCCCTCATCGTGGCCGCGAACGAGCACCTCGCCACCCTCGCACCGCGCTACCAACTGGAGCGCGTCCCGCGTCGCGACCTCGACCTCCAAGTTGTGGACGGCGATCTAGGCAACGAGGTTCGCGGGGTGAACGGCCTCTCCGGTGGAGAGAGCTTTCTTGTCTCCCTTGCGCTCGCCCTTGGCCTGGCTTCGCTCTCGACGCGCCGGAGCCAGGCCCGGACGCTCTTCATCGACGAGGGCTTCGGAACATTAGACCGGGACACGCTGGAGCAGGCCATGGCGGCAATCGACCAGCTCCGGAGCGGGAACCGGACGGTCGGCGTCATCTCGCACGTTCCGGAGCTGCACGAGCGAATCGGCGTGCAGGTCACGGTCGAGCGCGTCAGCGCGGGGCGGAGCAGGCTCGTGGTCCCGAGAGTGCTCGCGGCCCAAGGCGAGGACGCGGAGCGCAAGGCCTTGTAGCGCGTGCAGGCCTTGACCCGGATCAACCCCGAACCCGTGGCGTCTCCCGGACCCGGGATACACGGTGTCCGCCTATGCGGAGCAAGCGCGGTCGGACTCGGAGGACGGGCCACATCGATGTCGGTCGATCTCGTGGCGTAGAGCGGCGGAGCGGGTGTGCCGAGCGGTTCGCAATCTCGGGACGGTGGTATGCTCATCCCGTTCGGGTCAGCCGCACCCGCGGTGTGTCCTGACGAAGGCGGGGCGACGCGTGCCCGAGCGACCGTTCTTCAACCACGGCATCGATGCACTCGAGCAGCTCGTCGCGCGCTCGCAGACCGATGAGAAGACGCTCGGAGCCGTGCAGGAGGAGCTCGGGCACCGCAGCAGCGAAAGAGCACTCGCGCTCAAGCAACGTGTCGCAGAGGCGCTCGCTCGGACCTCAGGCGAACCCCCGGCGAGAACCACGACGCTCCCGCGCACGAACAGCGCTACAGCAGCGCCGCGCACGAACAGCGCGGTACCACCGCGAGCAAGAGTCGTCCACGCTGGCCAGGAGAGTTCGGCCTCGAGGAATTCGACTGCGGGG
>JAEZYO010000344.1 GCA_023419055.1 Pseudomonadota bacterium
CTCAAGCCGGGGCGGAAGGCTGGACAGAGGGGCGAGAAGAAGGGCAAGTAGAACGAGTCACGCTGATGGGGACCACCGGGGGGAATGCTTCTGCAACGACTGGGTCCCATCCTTCTGCAAAGCGACACACTGGCTGCGCCTCTCGCGCCAACAACATTCAATGGAACAGCGATCTTGAACCACCCCACGTTCAGCCCCTCCGGTGCCTGCTCCTTCCCCGGTTGTACGTACCCACTGCATGGTTCCGGGTTATGCGACGGGCGCCGGCAGCAACCACGGCGAAGGATGCCGCTGAGTCCTCTGCGGCCGCCCCGGTGCGGGCCGAACACGAGCGCAGAGTGAGTAGATTCCCGCGGTGGCGGGCCTCCCTGGCCACACGCTGACTTCAACGCGGGCGGCCGCCCAGCTGCAGGGATGGAAGGCGGAGTTATCCAAACCGACCCACACTCCGTGAAGGAGAGGAGCGTACCCTTCTCGTGAAAGGTGCTCCAAGGCCCGTTGCCGATGCAAGGGGCGTACTGCTCCCACTCACGCAAACCAGGAACAGTGCAGACTCGAAGCGACGAAGGATGACGGTCTCTGCGCCGCATGCCATGACGAGGCTGCTAAGGATGCATCGCAAGCGAAGCTGGTCGAGTCCGGTGGCGGCGGACACCCGCGCTGAGGGCGCCTCTGTGCGCGAGGCTGCGAGGGCATCGGCTACGGCCCGCTTCGTCGGGCACTGCCAAGTGAACCAGAGTCCCTTTCGCTGCGACCTCGTGGCTTCTCGCGCCCGCGGATAACAGGCTCCGCCGAGCCAGAGACTCGCCATGGAAGGACGCGCCGCCCCATCGCTCTCCTCCGCTACAATCGCGCTGCCCCTGCGGCTGGTCCGGATGGTGTACAAGGGTAGAGGGAATAGCCGAGCATGCGCCTTCGTGACCTTGAGACACACCAACTAGGAACACTTCGCCTTCTGGAGTGCTTCACCCGCGATGACCTGAGTAGATACATAACTCGGTTCGAGAAGAGCTTTCGCGAACACACCGGCAGTGACTTCATGGACTACTGCCGCTGGGTAGTACGCCTGTATCGAGCTGCTAAGCACGTATTAGGGGCGGCCCTATTCCAGTGCGAAGCAGACCACGTAAGAGACACTGGACTCGGGAATCTCGAGTCCTACACCGCGTACTACGCATTCCATCATGCGGTCTGCGCGGTGACCACTCTGCTTCCCAACGTCAGATTCGAGTCTCTCGGCATAGTCCGACACCAGCGCTGTCTGAACGTGCTGGCGCATGAGGTGTTTCCGCGGCAGCCCCAGCATCCGACAGTCCAAGAGATGCTTACCGACTACAATCACCTGTTGGCATTGCGCGAAGCGTTCTCGTACCGGATACCGCTTGGTCGGCTCGGGGGGTCACCCGAGGAGAGTGCCCGTCTTGCTCTGGACCGCGCGAAGGACCACGTCGGACGACTAATTCAGCTCACGAACGTGTTGTCACACGCGCTCCATGCGCTGGCGAAGCTCCAGTTCCCTGGTATGGACTTTGATGCGCAATACTCAAGTCGCGGCCGGGCCATGGAGACCGATGAACTGCTCTTCTCTGTCCTGGACATTCGCGACCGGATGGGGACGACATCGTGGATGGACGACGACGATTATCGACGGCTAGGACAGCAATTCTACAAGCGCGGCCTTGTCCCGATTGACTGGTTTATTATCGAGAAGTTGTGTGAAGACCTCGAATGCGCGTGGTGGGAAACCGACTCGACGAGTGCGAACGAGGGCCACAACGAGGAGTTCTCGATACGTGACGTGTCCCGATACCTGTCCTCCCTGATGGCGTAGTTCCGCGGCGCGAGTTCCAGTCCCTGCCTGTGGACTCGCCCAACCGGTGCACCTCGCCCGCTGTCCGGTCACACTAAGAGTCCGGGCAGCAAAGGCCGCTCAAGAAGGCGCCGCAACAGCATGTCCAGAATCTGGCGGGCTTCCTGAGCCTTCTTGTCGGGCACCGCCCCCAGGTCAAGCTCCGGTAACCTCGCCCGGAGCAGCCCCGCCCCGTTCCATGACGCCTCCCGCTGGTCACGTCCTGCCATTCCCGCGGGCCCGCGTGCCTAGCGGGCGGTTGCGGGCGCTCACGCGGTTGATATCGGGCCAGGTTCCCGCGCTTCTGGCAAGAACGCCTGGCGTGAGAACGACGCCAGCACCTGGTACGCGAGTTCACCAACGGCTGCGCCGACCCCGGCAAGAACAATCCCACCGACGACGAGAACCACCCCCCGAAGTAACGGTGCCAAGCGCGCGGTCAGGCGCGCTAAGATCGACATACCGAGCGCTTCGAAAGCCGCAGCTCCGATGCTCCGCGCGCAGCGGCGCCTGAACTCCTCGGGAGCGATCTCGCCGCGATCGAGGAGCGCCACATCACGGATCGCATCCAACAGTCGCGGTACGAACGAGACCGCGACCCGGGCGGCGCGCATCGTCGCACCCAGGCTCACCGCCCGCGCCATTCCCTGCAGAGAATCCCGCGCCAGTGCGGCCGCCAAGAAAGAGCTCGCAGCGCTCGTCACGACGCTCCTCACGAGAGCCTTCCCAGCCCGCTCCCAGTCGATGGGATCGTCGGGCCTGACGAGATGCTGCAGGCAAACGTCGATGACGACTGCGACGAGACCGTCCGTGAGCCCACAAGCCAACGCCTCGCCGGCCATCTCTCCTAGCGAGACGACGGGGACGCCATCTTCGATGCGATCGAGGACCAGTCCCGATCTTTCGAGGATCTCGGCCCTCGAGGGCATCGAGATCTCGACTCCTTCGATCGTGACTGACGACTGGGCACCCGCTGCCCAGCTGTGCTCCGTCACGTCGCTCGGGACGAGCATGACGGTCCCGTCGGCCCTCGTCCTGAGCGCCGCCCTGATGTATCGATCCGTCCCGGTCTTCAGCTGAAGCCCGAGCGCTCCATCCAGGGTGCACAGGAGTACATCCGCCGAGAGAGAGTTCGTCGTCTCTGCCAGGCGAGCTGTTAGGCTGACCCCATACCGCTCGCCGGCATCTGGAGGCGAATTACCGTCTCCGCCTCGAACACGACCCCAGCACCCTTCCGAGCAATGAGCTGCCGTCGGGCACCATCAAGAGCTCCGCGGAGTTTGGCAGCGTTCAACTCCGCGACCGTCCCGGTGGTCAACTTGAGATGCTCTGCCGTGCTGAGCACACCTACTTCGCGGACCGCATCGAGAGCTCGAACCTGCGCGGTCACAGCAGAGCGGTTCACGAGCGAGCCGTCATCGCTTGACTCGACGGGCCGGCGATCATCGCACTCAGCGGACATGCGTCGATTCTTGCATCCACCTCTGACGGCGTAGGGCTCGGGTCAGCGACACTGGCCAGCGCTGGCTCTTCGCGGCCGCTGCCATTCGGGCGACTATGAAGTGTCAGTGACGCCCAACGCGCCGGCGAACGCCGCCGTGATCGCCCTCCGCGCCTTCGGCGCGGACGCTACCACGCGCACCGGCAGCAGACGCGAGGCCTCGCCAGCGGCGCCACGCTCGGGGGCTTGACCAGACACCTTCGCCGGCTCCGGCACGAGCGGGCGAGACTCCTTGCGCAGCCGGTAGATCCAGTTGCGCAGGTTGCTGAACGAAACGCCGCGCTCTGAGGCGAACTCATGTCGCGGGGCGCGGTAGGTGATCCACCAGGAGCGCCCAAGCTGATCCACCCGAGGGCGGGCAAGGTGATCCACCCTTGATCACCCATACTGATCCACCCCAGGGGCGGGGATCCTGATCCACCCCGCAGCTCCCGACAGGACGACGCCGAGGCGGGCGCCGCGAGGCGCGCTGGTGGGCCCTCGCGCGCCCTCCGATGGGTCAGGGGCGCGTGGGACTCCGGGGCTTTCCCCGGAGGACCCGCCATGGCCGGAAGGAGATGCGACGTGCTAGACGTGCGCGAGATGCTTCGGCCCCTGCGGCTCGGCGAGAGCGCGCGAGCGGTGGCGAAGATGCTCGGATCAGCCGCAACACGGTTCGCGAGTACGTCGCTTGGTTCGAGGCGGAGAGCCTGTTCCCCGGCGACGCGACGGCGCTGCCGACCGCGGCGGAGATCGCGGAGCGGCTCGCGCGAGCCTAGCCGGTGGCTCCGCCGCCCCGGCTCATGCCGTATCGGGACGAGATCGCCGAGCTGGTCGGGGCCGGCCTGCAGGTCAAGGTCGCCTGGGAGCGGTTCGCGGGAGCGCACCCAGATCAGCAGGCCAGTTACACCGCGTTCCGACGGTTCGTGCGGCGGTACGTGGACGAGCGACCGCGCCGGGCGGTGCTCCGGCTCGAGGTCGGGCCAGGCGAGGAGGCGCAGGTCGACTTCGGCTACGCGGGTTTGATCCCGCGGGTCCCCGGCGAGCCACCGGCGAAGACGTGGATACTCGTGATGACGCTGTCGCACAGCAGGCACCAGTACGTCGAGCTCGTCCAGGACCAGACCGTCGCGACCTGGCTCGCCCTGCACCGCAACGCCTTCGCGTTTTTCGGCGGCGTGCCCCGGAAGATCGTCCTCGACAATCTCAAGGCCGGGATCATCAAGGCCTCAATCACCGATCCCGAGGTCCAGCGCGCGTACCGCGAGTGCGCGGAGCACTACGGCTTCATCATCTCGCCGTGCGTAGCCCGGACCCCCGAGCACAAGGGCAAGGTCGAGCGCGGCGTCCACATTGGAGAAGGCAGCCCCGCCGGTTGGATGATGTGGCACCATAGACCATCATGCAGAACGACGATCCACATCGCGGCGAGTGGGGCGTGCGCTTGGAGAAGTGCATCAGCGCTCACTTCCGGCAACCCGACGGAAGCAGTCGGCGGGGATGGGAGTGGTTCGCCAGCCTCCGCCGCGATGATGACGTGCTCAAAGTAGTCGTCCGCACCTACCCCGAGCATGACGCTGACGTTGCGAGCACAGGAGATCGGTACCTGGGCGAGGCGGCTCGTCAGTACATCTTCGACCTGCTGGCTCGGGGATGGGATCCCCACGCGTGGAAGCTCGAGGATGCCCAGCGGCTTGCGATTGTCGTTCGGCTGCCGCAGGCACCTGGCTAGGGCCGAGCGCGCGGAGGCGAGCCCGGGTGGATCAGCATGCCCGCCCCTGGGATGGATCAGTTCAGGGTTTCATTGACAACTCACCCTCCCTGCCAGAAGGGTAGCACTTCGGTCATGCGCTCGGCGTGAAGACGGTTCGCTTTCAAGGCACCGCGCCCCAGGCGCCGAGCCCAGGGCGCGGAGGGCGGCGAGGCTGGTTGCGAGGCGCTAGTTCCGAAGCTCCGCGTCCGCCTTCTGGACGGCCTCCAGGAGCGTGCGGTGCTCGGGGTCCTTCTCCGCGGTGGGCGCGATGCCAGCCTCAAGCGCGGCGAACACCTGGCGAAGAATCTTCGGGACCTCACGTAGGCCGACGTCGTTGGCGAGCTTCGCGCCGGGCGAGCGACGAGCGAACTCACGGAGGGCTGGCATCGCCGTGGTCAGGCCGTCCACCAGCCGGCACCAGTCCGCAGGCGAATGCCCCTGTCCGTTGTACGACTCGGCGTCAGCCTTCAGGAGATTGCAGAACTCCTCGAGAATTTCCCTGCCGTCGTCGAACCCGACGGCGCTGCGCGTCCGGAGGTATTCGACCGATCTCATGTGGAATTGCTGAGGAGGCGTTGTAGGCAGTGCGCTGCTCGCGACGGGCCTCTCTGCCTCGGGCGGCGCAGCGACCGGCGCCGGAGTGCGCGAGCTGAACGTCCGGAGTGCGGCTTGGTACGCGGAGAACGCGAACGCGAACGCCTTCGCCTTCTCGACGCTCGACAGCATGTACGCCTCGTTCAGGCCTTTGGGGCTGCCGAGTTGAAGCTCCGCGTACTCAACCCAGGGGATCTGGTAGTTGTTCGCGAACCGGCGGTCCGGAGAGCCATCCTTGTTGCTCTTCGCCCAAGCCTGGCCGACCACCTTCGAGTCGTGTGGGATGTTCTCGCGCTCAAGGAATCGGCACGTCGAGAACTCCACGGTCACCTCGCGCAGATCAATGAGCGCGAGCGACCAGCCGCTCTGCATGAGGACGAACCCGGGGTACAGGACGAGATCGGCGCCGTTCGCGTTCTGAAGGCAGAGGCGGCGCGCCTCCGTTTGCAGCACGTCGTCGACCCCGCCCGACGTGCCGAAGCGAACCGACTTCCGTTCAACCGTAGTCCCAGCGGCGGACCGAGTCTGATAGCGGTCCTCCGCCCGGCTGCTTGTGACGTCCCAGATGGCCCCGCAGCTAACAAGGTCTGAGAACGCGGAAACCAGCTTCTCGTACGCAGCGCTCGTATGCTCATCGAGCGCGAAGTCAGCATCGACGTACGAGCCGGCGAGACGGTCCTCCTGGTCGGCGAGTTCAGCGGCCTTCGCCTCCACTGCCACCTGCAGGGCCGGCCACTTCTTCTTGAGGAACCAGCGGAACGGCCACGCGTGGGCGCGCTTGTGCCTACGTTCCGCTTTCTCAAGCTCCGATCGCGTCATCGGGATCGCCCGCTGGAGCACCTCGCGGTCCGCCCGCGCCTTCCGAATGAGCTCCTTCAGCGCCTCCAGCCCGTCGCTGGACACCTGCTCGACGGGGGCGCTCTGGATGGCCGTTGCGGGCAGTTCGGTCGCCTCTGGGAGGGCCGGCGCTGGCGATGGCGGGAGTGCGTCCGGTGTAGCGGAACCGTGGTGTGGCCCTCCGAGGCGCTGCCGATGGGAGAGGCCCGTGCCCGGGATGCCGAGGTTGAGGGTTGGTCCGTTGCGACCGATGTTGACGCTTGCGCCGGGGACGCCCAGCGTCGCCGAGATGCCCCGCGCGGAGAAGTTCAGCCGCACGCCCGGGAACAGAGTGACGCGACGCGAGTAGCGGAAGCCCATGGTGAACCCCCGACCAGACCGCCACAATCACACCAGACCCACGGTCTTGGTGCAATGTATGACAGCGATACAACCATGGTGCGCGGCTCGGAAGAACGTGCGTGCGCCGGACCTCTCCTTGAGGGCCTTGACCCCTAAAGCCGCCGGTGCAGTTATGCCGCCCTCCGCGTCCCTGTCGAACCCCTCGGCCAAGCTTCGCTCTCGTTTGACACCGGATGGAGCGAAGCAACTAGCCATTCACGCCAAAGCGAGCTTGACAGCGCGGTGTATCTTCGCAACTACCGTCTCGATCTGCTTCGCCGGATCGCGGAACCAGTCCGTAGACCAAATGCGATGAATCTTCCAGCCGTAGCCCTCGAGAACCCGCTGGCGTAGCCGATCTCGGTCTCTCGCCGAACGTGCACCGTGGTAGCTCGCGCCGTCGCACTCCACACCGAGGACGTAGGTTCCAGGTTGCTGTGGATGGACCACCCCGAGGTCGATCCAGTAGCCGGCGATTCCGACCTGGGGATGCACCTCGAAACCGTGCGCGCGAAGTGCGCGGGCCACGGCCACCTCGAAGTCGGAGTCCGGCTCCCGGCCGTTCGGCGCACCGGTCGCCCATGACCCATCCTCTGCGTATCGCAGGTAGTCGTGAAGGACCCGCAGGCCGCGAGGACTGCCATCGGTCACGCTGAGTTGGCGCGGATCGAACGAGCAGAAGACCTCGACGCGATGCTTCGCCCGCGTGAACAGAACGTTCAGCCGACGCTCGCCGCCGCTCTGGTTGATGGGGCCGAAATTCCTCGAGAACTGCCCGTTGGGCTTCGGCCCGAACGTGATCGACACGAGTATTACGTCGCGCTCATCACCCTGAACGTTCTCGAGGTTCTTGACGTCGAGCGGCTCGGGCCCGTCCGCGTGGCGTTTCCGGTACTCGCTGAGCAAGGGGTCCAACTTCTCTGCTTTCTGCAGAAGCTCGTCTATGAGGTCGGCCTGGTGGTAGTTCAGCGTTGCGATAAGGAGGCTGTGCTCCGGGTGTGCCGCAGCATGCTCTCGAACTGCGCCAACGATGGCCTCTGCTTCCTTCAGGTTGCGGTGACCCTCGTAGACGGAGTTCTCGATCTTCCTGAAGAACACACCCTCGCTCGCGCCGGCGTACTGCGCCGTGGGAAAGACGACCAAGTCCTCGCCATAGAACTCGCGATTCGAGAACGCGATGAGCTTCGGATGACGCGACCGGTAGTGCCACCGAAGCATGCGTAGCGGGTATCGGGCCTGGGCGGCGGTCAGGATGCTCTCTGACCGCTCCAGCACGGTCGGCCCTACCTCGGGAGGTGGAGGTGCCATGGCTTCAGTGGCTTCGTCGGCGTCCGTTTGGTCATCGTCATCGTCATCCATGTGCCGGTCGAAGAAACTCGTTGGGCCGAGTTGCATGGGGTCCCCCACGACGACCATCTGTTTCGCCCTCGCAATCGCGCCGAGCGCATCCTCCGGTCGGATCTGCGAGGCCTCATCCATCACAACGAGATCGAAATCCAGGACTCCCGGGGGCAGATACTGGGAGATGGCTTGCGGGCTCATCATGAAGCATGGCTTCAGATTCGCGATCGCCTGTCCGGCACGCCGGAACAGATCACGGATCGTGACGCGCGGACGCTGCAGGCCGGCCTGCTGCTTGATCAGTGATTCCTCGGTCTGGTCCCTCACCGCACCGTACCCGACGCCACGGATCTCTGGCGCTCCCGCGAGACCATGCGCGATGAGTTCCGCCGTCAGCTCGAGCGACTGCTCGTCCAACTCGGCGAAACGAGCCCGGACCTGCTCGTGCGCGGTACCCGAGAACCGAACGAGGTCCGGATCGCTCCGCAGAATCGCGTTCGCGACAGTTCCATGCGCTGCTGCCTCGAACCCCTCGGCTGCACTCGAGGGCGGGAGGCGTCGCGCATCGACAAGCCGACAGATCTCTTCGCCTCCAACGCTCGCGGCACGTGCCCTAGCGTGGACGTACCTTGCCCACGTGTAGATCGCCTTGTCAGCTTCGAGCGCCATCCCCAGACGCTCGCGAAGCTGCTCCAGTTCTGCATCCTCGACCCGAGTCGTCCCTGAGCCAAGCCAACCCGCGTAGTCGAGCTTGCCGAGGTTCTCGAAGTGCGCTGCAGCTGCGCGCATCGAGCGGCCCTCTTCGACCGCCGACGCCAATCTCTCTCGCATCAACCGGAGAGCCTCAACCTGATCTCCGCGGAGCATCGACGGGAGCGCTCCATCCGAGAGCCCGGACGCCCGGAGAGCGGCGATGTACGAAAGGGCTGCGGACAGCCCAACACAAGCGGTGACGTCCTTCGGATCCGCGTCAACCCGCGCAAGTTCAGTAACAAGCGGCTTCGCCGCATCGTCGTGCGCCCATGCAGCGTGCACCGACTCCAGCCTCGTCCGCAGGCCCTGGATCGAGAGCTGCTCGTCCGCGCCAGCGCTCGTGAAGACCTCGATCACCGAGCCCAACACAGCGGCGATGGTGAGCAACTCCTCCCTGACCTGCTGGAGAGACGCTTCCGGCCAACCGCGGCCCTCCCGTCCCATGTCCGACGCAAGTGCCGCGAGGCCTTCGACCAGCTTCAGAGTAGAGTCCGAAGCGCCAGGATCCTGGACGCAAACGGCCGATGCCTCGCGCCACCGTGCCGTGCCTACATCCCAGGCTGCTGCCTGAAGTCTCGATCCCTCTGCCCCCGTTCCGCGAGCGAGCTCCGCCACCTGCTGCCGCCACCGCACGATCCCCAGTGCGCCGCTACACGGCGAATCGAGTCCCCGCGCGAACACACCGAGCAGCCGTGCCAGGTCAGGAGCCGCTGCGAACCGGGCAGCTTCGTCCTCGAACTCAAGCAGGGCGCGGAACTGCTCAACCATCGCGCCGCGAGGCAGGCGACGGTTCGTGGCGGTACGAAACGCAGCCACCGCGTGGCGGTACCTCTTCGAGAACAGACCCGGGAGGAGCCGCGGTGCATTCGCCATCGCGGTGATGTGCTCGCGTAGCGCCGGAACGCCCGGCCGCAGCGATGCTGGCCACGACCGCGAGAATCGTTCGCGTTCCTCGACCAGTTTCGCCGCCGCCGCAGAGAGAGCGGTGAGCGCTGCTTCGGCGCCCTCGGCCTTCAACGCGTCGTTCCGCAACGCGAAGCTCGCGTCCTCTACCGCTACCGAGAGCTGGATAACCTTCAGAAGGCGCTCGCACAAGCGCGGCGTAAGCGACAGACCAAGCCCAAGCACGCGCTGCGCGCTGTTGACGAGCCGCTGCGCTGAGTCGACGGCAGAGACCAGCTCGCGAATCCGAGAGGCGAGAGCGGTCGCACCCGCGAACGTGAGCTGTTCGCCCAGTGACCGCTCGGCTGCGGCGATCGCCTCGCCAAATCGACCCGCCGCGTCCCGTGCGAGCACACCAGACTGACCCCAGGCGCCTTCGATCCTCGCCCACATCGCCCGGCTCTCGTTGACCGCGGCTAGAGCTCTCGCTAGTTCAGGCTCCCGACTCGACTGCAGGACGCGCATCGGCATCTGCGAACGTGCGACTTCCAGTGGGACCTCGAGCCGGGCTAGGCCCGAGTGCAGCTTTTCGATGCCTGCGAGCGAATGCGCCAGCGTGACACCCGCGAACCGGTCGATCGCTTCGAACCGGCTCTCAAGAGCAACCAGCGCTGTAGCCCACAGCCGGCCCGCTTCGAGTAGCTGCTCGATTTCGGCCTGCGTGAGCTCGGGGTTCGTGACGCCGAACCACGGATGTGCGCGCAATGCGCCACACTCCCCGAGCACATCCGAAGCATTCGCCCCGAACTCGCTGAGGACTGTCTTGCAGTCGTTGAGCTGCCTCCGCGTCATCTGATGCGCCGACGCGATACGAGCTTCGACGACGACCCGTTGTGCATCCGGGGTCATCGCATCCACAAGCCGGCGTGCACGCCAGAGGATCTCGAACACCGTCAGTTCGAGGGTCGGGTGAGGCTGGTGCAGCTTGCGAACGTACTCGTTCAGCTTTCGTCTGTGCTCCTCCAACTGGTCATGCACTGCGCCGAGATCCCGTGGGCGACGAATCGCCCCTCGCACGCGAATCCGATCGGCCAGGTCTTGGAGGAACGCCTTCTTCTCGGATGTGTGGCTATGCAGTGCGAGGCAGAAGGGGGCGAGGCCGATCCTCGTGAGGCGTCGATGCACAACATCAAGCGCCGCCTTCTTCTCGGCCACGAACAGGACGCGCTTGCCTCGATGAATCTCGGCGGCGATGAGGTTTGCTA
>JAEZYO010000364.1 GCA_023419055.1 Pseudomonadota bacterium
GCGGCAAGCTCGAGCGCTCGACGAACGGCACTGATTTCGCCGCCATCCCGAACTCTCCCGCAGGCGGCGTGGAAGACGTCGTCGTCGGCTACGTCGAGTGACGAGCCGCGGCCGAGCACGGGATCAACGCGCTCGCGCCATGCGCGGCGCGGCCGAGGCACGCTTCACGACGTAATAGCCCGCCCAGAAGACGCTGCTGCAGATGACTCCGGCGAGGGCCAGGTAGCCGATGAAGCGGCGCATCATTCGGTCCGCCTGCGCCTCGATGTTAGCCGCCAGCGCGCCAGGGTCCGCCGGTTTGATGGCGCGTATCTCGCGCGCCAGGGCCAGGCTCGTGTTGGCGAGTCGATTCGTCGAGTCGATGGCCGCGGTCAAGCTCTGATCGCCGAGCAGCGGCTTGGCCGTGGCGGCGGCCTCGCGCGCGTCTCGCACCAGGCCGCGTGACTCCACGGTGAGGTGCGTGAGATCTCGAATCATGGGCTCGGGGTTCGGCAGCTGCTCCAGGAGCTCGGTGATCTCGCTGGTGCGCCTCAATGAGTCGCCCACGATCTCCTTGGCGCCGAGACGAGCCTGAAAGCGAACGACGAACGGCATACGATTCGCGAGGAACATCGCGCGTTCACCGAGCAACAAGGCCTGATTCGCGAGCTGGGTCGCGCCGCGCACGCTGCCGAGCAACCCCTGGGCCTTCTGGGCCATTTCGGCGGCCACTTCACCCGCGTGCTCCGAAAACTCCGAAAAGCGGACCATCTCCACGCGAACGGAGTCAGGGTGCTTCTCGATCCAGTCGTCGATCACGGCCTTGAGCGTCTCCTTCTGCTCCTGGTCGAGGACCGTAGACGCGAGCTCCCAGAGATCTTCTTCCGAAGTCCGGAACGCCGCGATCAGAGGGTCGAGCGAAGGCCCGAAGACCTGCGGCTTCCAGTAACGTTCGAGCACGGTCCGGCTCAAGGTCAGGTACACGATCATGTCGAGCACGTTGACCTCCGGGAGCGGCCCCGAAGCCACGTCGAGCGCCGACGAGTAGTAGAGGCCGATCCGGTTCAGCGCCTCCTGTTGGATGCGCGGCTCCGTCGCGTTTTCGATCAGCGGTGCGCCCGCGTCCATGATCCGGTTCAGGAAGAGACCGGTGAAGCGTTGAAGCGCCTGCTGCATTTCGAACTGATTCATCGGCCTCCCGGCTCGATGCGACGAGGCTTCGCTCTGCTCCAGGGACGAGCTCCGGGACAAGCTGTCGAAGCGAATGTCGCGCGGTTGAACCGTCCCGGAGGCGCAAGCTACGAGCGGGAGCGCGAGCAAGAGAGCCGCGATTGTGCGCATGTCCTCGAACACTCCTCGCCGCGCCGGGTCGAAATAGCGAGTCCCGACGCGGCGCCCTGCGTCGGGACTCGCTCTCACGGCGTCACGCTCAGCTCACCTGAGCGGAGGTCGTGTGGGGGAAACGCTTGCGCTTCGCCTCGTCCAAACGGTCATGAAGCCGCGTTCGAAGCTCTGCGCCGGAGCTCGGCGCGAGCGCGAGCGCGACACCGACGCCGACGAGCGCGCTCAGCGTCGCGAGGCCTACGGCGGGCCAGGAGCTCGTGGCGCGCTCGAGCCCGAGGCGAGAAAGTGCCCAGTCCATCCGGTGACCGCGGGCCATGCGATGGGCGCGGACCCAACGGGCTGCACGCCGAGCTCCCATGACCGCGCCGATGGCTCTAGCGGAGCGGGTAACGATATCCATCGATTCCTCCTTCGAGTACCCCACTCGATGCAGCAAGCGTCGTGCCGGGCGGAGCGGGCGGCTCCCTTACGAGGCGCCGCCGAGCGCAGCGCTGTCACTCCCCTTACCCGAGCGCTTGCGCCACAGGGAGATCGCCAGCAGACCCAAGAGCACGGCACCACCCACCCACAGGATCTTGTTCGTCTCATGGGTGAAGAGCGACTCACCCACGATGACGAGCAGCGTCGAGTACACCCCCGTGATCGCCATCGACGAGGCGAAATAAAGCGCGAACGGGACACCCGCCACGCCGAGGCCGTAGTTCTTGACGAAGGCCGGCACCCCGGGCGCAAACTTCACCATTAACGTGAAGCGCAGCGCGTTCTGGGGCTGACCATCGAAGTTCGGGAGCTCGTAGTCGAAGCGCTGGAACAGGCGAGAGAGCCTCGGCCTGAGCCCGCTGCGAGCGATTCCGTAGCTCAGCACGAGGTTGACCGCGAGCGCGAACAGCGAGCCGACGACGCCGATGCGGGCTCCGAAGGTCGCGCCCGCCGCGATCACGAGCGGTGTCAGCGGCACGCCCACCACGGGCAAGAGCGCCATGACCAGGAAGAACGGGACCGGCGGTGCGTCCTGCAGCGCCGTCATGAACGCCTCACGGTCCCAGATGGACCGGAAGAGCAGCAGCAGCGCGACCGCGGTAACGGCGATCAGCGCTACCTTCACCCGCACGGCTGCCTCATCGCGGCAAACTAAGGACCTCCCGAACACTGTCAACGGCCGCGCCACCTTGAAGTCCGAGCGCCCGATGTTTACGGAACCTCGTCCGCATGACGGTCGAGCGCGGTTCCGTATTCGATCTCAACGTTTCCAGCGCCTACCGCCTCGGCGACGGTGGTCTGCTGCGACGCGTCGAGCTCGCGTGTCGCCTCACGCGGATCCGTACCCAACTCGCCACGGTCCTGCTCTTTACGTGGTTTCCAATAGTGTTGCTCGGCCTCTTGCGCGAGTACCTCACCGGCGAACCCGAGAGGATGATTTACGACCCCGCCATCCACGTGCGGTTGCTCGTGGCGATCCCGGTGTTCCTGGTCCTCGACGACCTTTTTCCCACCGTGTGCGGGCACGTGATCACGCTGCTCAAGGGGCAAGATTTCGTCCCCGCCGAGCAGAAATACCGCCTCGAGCGGGTGCTCCAGAGCGGGGTGCGTCTCGCCGACTCCAATCTGCCCGAGGCGCTGCTCGCCGTCGCGTGCATCGGGTTCGGCGTGTCAGGCCTGCTCGGCCTCATCCCGATTGGTGAGATCGACCCTCGAAACCCGACGCCCGCACAGACCTGGTACACGCTGACCGATCTGCCGCTCTTTCAGTTCCTGTTGTGGCGCTCACTTTGGCGCTGGGCGATCTGGGTGCGCATCCTCGTCGGGATCTCGCGCCTCGAGCTCGACCTCGTGCCCACGCACCCCGACAAGCGCGGGGGTATCCGTTTCCTGCGGCTGCCCTCGGTCGGCTACTGCAGCATGCTGCTGTTCGCGATCTCGAGCGTCTTGTGCGCGGAGTGGGGTGGACGCTTCACGCTCGGGGCCACCATCGGAAGCTTCGCGCCCTTGCTCCTCGCCTTCGGAACGGTCGGGATCCTGATCGCGTTCGGGCCCCTCTGCCTCTTCGTCGTGCCGCTGTTCCGTGCCAGGCGCTACGGCATCGCCGAGGTGGGCGGAATCGCGACCGCCGCCGGCCGGCGATTCCGGCGCCAGTGCCTCGACACCACGCTCGCGCGCGAGCGCGTCGACGTGCACGCCCTCGCGGCCGTAGAACAGACGTTTCGAGAGACCGTGGACGAGCTCCGAGTCGTCTTGTTCGACAAGTACGATCTCATGATCCTCCTGGCCGCGACGCTGACGCCCCTCGTGCCCGTGATGCTCCTCTACGTGCCGTACGACGACTGGAGGATGCTCGCGGGAGCCGCTATCGGCTTCAAGCCGTAGCCGCCCGCTCCGCCCTCGCTGCCGAGAAACGCGGAGACCTATTTCGGTGGCTCGGGGACGTACTCTGCGCCGAGGCGGAAGATCAGAAAATCCTTGGTCACGTTGCCGTCCCCGGAAGGCCAGATGAAGGGGCTACCCTCGGTGCGGGCGGGCTCCCAATCGAACCACATCCAGCGCGCCTCCGCGTCGATGTCGCAAGCGATCTTGAACTCGTTGCCCGGCTCCGGATCGTCGCGTTCGGTGCCGTTGTCTTCGCCGAAGGCGAGCTTGCCGCCCGCCGTGCCCGCGGTGTCCGTCCAGCCCGCGCTCGTGGTCTCTGGATCGGCGTTTCCGGCGTTGCAGATCTCGATCTGCTCGTTGATCTCGTCGAGCGTCGGCCCGCCGCTGCCGGGGTCGAAGTCCTCACCCGTTGCGCACACTTCCCAAGCGCCGTTGCCCGTGAAGACGGGCTCAGCGCCCTCGCGGAAGAACTTGGCGATCACCCCCTGCGTCGTCGACCTGTCCGCGTAGCTGATGATGTAGAGAAAGTTGCCCGCGTTCGCGTCCGTCGCCGGCACCGTGTACATCTCGGGGCCGTTCCCGACCGGACAATCGAAGATGTCGCTCGAATCGGGGTTCTCGACTCCTCCTGCGTAGTTCAAGAGCTCGTCCCCGGTTCCGTAGCCGAAGCCGTACGCGTTGTCCGCCGTGATGATGACGTTGACCGGAGTGGTCAACGTCGGATTTTGGCCGCCGCCAACACCAGCGTCGACGTCGATTTGTAGCGTCCCACCAGTAGCAGCCGTGCTGCTCCCGCCACTCCCGACATTCCCACTGCTTCCACCGCCTCCGCTAGCTCCGCTGGACCCGCCGGAAGCACCATCCGTCCCACCGCTGCTCCCCTTCTCGTCGGGGTCGGCGTTCGAACACGCGGCGCAAACTGCCAACGCGCTCACGAGCAGGTGCTGGGTCAGCGTGCGAGAGAGGAGGAAGGTACGGGACAGCATGCGTGTAGGCACCGGAACACCGTCGACGAAGGGCTCTCCGCAGCGAGCCCTTTCAGAAGCCATGTTGCTGGTGGTGGGTGAAACCCGCCACCAATTTTTCGAGGCGCCTGGTGTGGGTGTGCGGCGCCCGATTCGTGACAGGTACGTCCGGGCTCGCGCAACTCGGTCCGTTGCAAGCCGCGCTCGCGACGCTCGCTCTTGCGCACGTCGGCGAGAACCGGACCAGAAACGATGAAAACGAAGCTCTCTTCGCGAACCTTCCTAGTCCCTCTGACTGCCCTTGGCCTCTCGGTCGCCTGCTCGTCTTCGCAGCCGGGCGCCAGCAACGCTTCCGGCGCTCCGGGCGCCGGGTTGGAGGGCACGGGCACGGCGGGGACGAGCGGCGCAGGCGGGACGAGCGGAGGCGTTTCGGTATCGGGCGGCGGCGGCTCCGGCGGCGCGGGCACCGGCGGGATCGACGCTGGTGGAACGAGCAGCGCTGACGGTGACTCCGGAGGCGGCGGCGGAGCGGGTGTCGTGACGACGACGATCTGTGCGAGCGCGGCGGAAGACGAAGTCGCAACGCTGACCTGCCCCACCGGCTCCACCATCACGTCGATTGACTTCGCGAGCTACGGCACGTCGACCGGAGACTGCGAGAGCTTCGTCCCGGGCGAATGCCACGCCGCGGATTCTCGAGCGGCGGCAGAAGCAGCGTGCGTGGGACAGAGCTCCTGTACGCTGGAAGCGACGAACGAGGCGTTCGGGGGCGACCCCTGTTCGTTCGTGGTCAAGCACCTAAAGCTCCGAGCCACCTGCACGAGTGACGGAGGCAGCGGCGGCTCGGGCGCTACCGGCGGCTCGAGCGGAGGTTCGGGCGGCGCGCTCGGCAACGGCGGAGCCGCAGGCAGCTCGGCGGGTAGCGGTGGTTCAGGAGGGAGCGGGGGAGGGTCCGGCGGCTGCCCCACGAACTTGGTGGGCTGGGCGACGGTGAACGCCGACGGCATCAATGGCACGACCGGCGGCGGCAACGCGACACCCACCACCGTGACGACCTTCGCCGCGCTCAAAGCCGCAGCGCAGGATCCGGCGGCGCGGGTCATCACCATCTCCGGCACCATCGACACCACCGAGGGTGGAGGCTCGCCGCTCGAGATCGCGAGCAACAAGACGATCCAGGGCGCGAACGCGCAGGCGACGATCTACGGCGGTCTCGCGGTGAAGAACGTGAGCAACGTCATCATCCGCAACCTCAACGTCCACGGCGTATGGCCCAACTCGGGCCCTGACGACACCCTCTCCTCGCGCGGTTCGCATCACGTCTGGTGGGACCACCTGAACGTGTGGGACGCGGGTGACGGCTTGCTCGATATCACCAACGCGTCCGACTACCAGACCGTTTCTTGGTCCAAATTCTCGTACACGGACGCATCGCACGGTCACCGCCTCGCCAGCCTGAACGGCTCCGGCGGCGGGGATCACCCCGAGGATTGGGACAACCTCAAGGTCACGTACCACCACAATTACTGGGGCAAGCTCGTCGATCAGCGCATGCCGCGAGTCATGTACGGCATGGGGCACGTCTTCAACAACTTCTTCGACGCCCAAGGCAACAGCTACTGCGTCGGCGTGGGCTCCTACGGCGCGGTGCTCGTCGAGGCCAACTACTTCAAAGAAGTGAACGACCCACACGCCTTCATGTACGACGTCTTCTGTCACATCACCGCGCGCGACAACGTCTACGACGGCACCACGGGCAAGAAGGACACGGGCCTCGGTGGGACTCGCAAGGTCGAGGGCCAGGACTTCACCGTCGTCCCCTTTACCGACCCACCTTACGAGTACGCGATGGATGACGCCCAGAACGTGCCGGACATCGTCACCGCCTGCGCCGGACCACGCTGACTCCGGCAGCTTCGAGTAGCCACGCTTTCGAGCAGCGTCGCCGATCCGCCACACTGCTCGAGGCGATCCAGGGAGCCAGCAAGATGACAACGCAGCGCGGGGTGGCTACCTAGAATTCATCGCGCCGGCGATGCCAATGAGCTCGAGCGAGCGCCCGAAATCCGCGAACGGCAGGATGAACCATGAGTGACCCGCGCGCCGATCTGGCTTTCGAGCACAGCACGCATACCCGAACCACGAACGGAGCGAAGACTCGCCTCGAGAGGGACAGCCTCGGTACGAAGCCGATCCCGATCGACGCGTACTTCGGCATCAACGTCGCGCGAGCGCTCGAGAACTTTCCCATCAGCGGGCGCCCCATCAGCGTCTACCCCGACCTGGTGTTCGGCTACGCCTGCGTGAAGCAGGCAGTGGCCCGCGCCAACCGGGACCTCGGGCTCCTTGGTGCGGACAAGGCCGGTGCCATCGATCGCGCCTGCGAAGAGATCAAGGACGGGCGCCTGCACGATCAATTCGTGGTCGACATCCTGCAGGGCGGGGCCGGCACGTCGACCAACATGAACGCCAACGAGGTGATCGCGAACCGCGGGCTCGAGCTCCTCGGGCACGCTCGCGGTAGCTACGAGCACCTCGATCCGAACGATCACGTCAACCTGTGCCAGAGCACCAACGACACCTACCCGACCGCCCTCAAAATCGGGCTCTGCCTGGCGGTGGAGCGCCTGCTCGCCGAGCTCCTGAGGCTCGAGCAAGCATTCCGTGAGAAGGGCCAGGAGTTTGCGCACCTGGTCAAGGTCGGCCGCACGCAGCTACAAGACGCCGTGCCCATGACCCTGGGGCAGGAGTTCGACGCGTTCGCCGTCACGCTCGCGGAGGAGCACGAGAGCTTGCAGGGAGTGATCGCTCGTCTAGGCGAGATCAACCTCGGCGCTACAGCGATCGGCACCGGCATCGCCGCGGATCGACGCTTCGCGGAGGCGGCGCGCCAGCACCTCTCCGCCATCACCGGGTACGAGCTCGTGACCTCACCCAACCTGATCGAGGCGACTACGGACGTCGGCGTCTTCATGGAGCTGTCAGCCGCGCTCAAGCGGACCGCGACCAAGCTCTCGAAGATCTGCAACGACCTGCGGTTGCTCTCGTCGGGACCGCAGGCGGGCCTAGGAGAAATCAACCTACCCCCGCGCCAGGCCGGCTCGAGCATCATGCCCGGCAAGGTAAACCCCATCATTCCGGAAGTGGTGAACGAGGTCGCCTTCGTCGTGAGCGGCGGAGACGTCACGCTCACCATGGCGGCCGAAGCAGGGCAGCTCCAGCTGAACGCGTTTTTGCCGGTGATGACGCACGTGTTGTTCGAAAACTTGAAGTACATGACCGCGGCGATGGGCACCTTGCGCGTCAACTGCGTGAGCGGGATCACCGCCAACGCCGAGTACCTCGCCGAGCAAGTGGGCGCATCGGTGGGTGTCATCACGGCGCTGATCCCTCACATCGGCTACGGCCCCGCGTCGGCGCTCGCCAAGCGCGCGCTCGAGACCAACACCAACATCGTGGATCTGGTGGTCGATGCAGGACTGATGACGCGCGAAGAGGTCACCGGGCTCCTCTCACTAGAGGTGCTGACAGGAGCTGATCGGAGCTCGTGAGCGAGAGCCCGGCGCGCAGCCGAAAGCCGCCGGCTCTCAGGGCTTGATGGCGACCTTGATCACGCCGTCACGGCGCTCGCCGAACACGCCGTAGGCTTCCTTGATCTGGTCGAGCGAGAAGCGGTGCGTGATCATGGGAGTCAGATCGATGCGATGGGAACGGACGAGCTCCATCAGCCGGCGCATGCGCTCCTTCCCACCGGGGCAGAGGGTGGTCACGATCTTGTGATCGCCGATGCCCGCGGCGAAGGCGTCGTACGGCATCTGCAACTTGCCCGAGTAAACGCCGAGGCTCGAGAGCGTGCCGCCGGGGCGGAGGCAGCGAAGCGAGCTTTCGAACGTCTGCTGCGTGCCCAGCGCTTCGATGGCCACGTCGACGCCGCCGCCGGACAGCGCCTTGACGCGGGCGATGACGTCCTCGTTCCTGAAGTCGATGACCACATCCGCGCCCATGCGCTTGGCCATCTCGAGGCGCTTCTCGTCCCCGTCGACCCCGATCACGAGCGAGGCGCCCATGAGCTTGGCTCCTATGGTGGAACAGAGGCCAATCGGTCCCTGCGCGAAGACCACGACCGCGTCGCCCAGGCGGACATTGCCCGCCTCGGCTCCGCTGAAGCCCGTGGACGCGATGTCCGAGAGCAAGATGACCTGCTCATCGCTGAGCTCGTCCGGGATCTTGGCGAGGTTGGCTTGGGCGGCTGGGATCCGAACGTACTCGGCCTGCGCCCCGTTCAGGGTGTTGCCCAACCGCCAACCGCCGAGCGCCTCGTAGCCGTCGCCGTGCCCGCACTGCGAGAGGTGCCCCGAGAGACAGGCGTTGCATTGCCCGCACGGCGTGATGGCCCCCACGAGCACGCGGTCTCCCGGCTCGACACTCGTCACGCCGGCACCCACCTCCGCAACGACGCCCACCGTCTCGTGACCGATCGTCAGGCCGTTCTTCACCGGATATTCGCCTCGAACGATGTGGAGGTCGGTTCCACAGATGGTCGTCAGGGTCACTCGAACGACGGCCTCTCCGGCGCCGGCCTTTGGGCGCTCTACTTCTTCGAGGCCGAACCGATCCACGCCGCGGAACACGTTCGCCTTCATGGTCGACTGAGTCATGCTGCTACTCCGAGCACGAGGTGTGCCAAGCGCGTCACCCGCGCACCGTCAGCACCGGACAGGACGCCATACGCACGACGCTCTCCGCGACGCTGCCGGCCAGCGATCGAGGACGCCCGGTGCGGCCGTGGGTACCCATCACGATCAGGTCGAAACGGTTCTGTTCGACCGCCGCGAGAATGCGTTCGGTGGGGTTCCCGTAGTCGACGTGCTCGATCACCTGCCCTCCAGCATGAGGGGCGCCCAGGACGAACTGGTGAAGCTCCGTTCGAGCCGCTTCTTGCGCACGCGCGCTCTGGCTCGCAGCCGCGCCGTTCCTGGATTGGTCGCCCACCTCCACCACTGACAGCGCGTCGACGCTGGCTCCGACCTCTGACGCGAGCTCGCAAGCGAGCTCGAGAGCGGCTCGGGAGCAGTCGGAGCCGTCAACGGGGACTAGAACCTTCTTGATTCGGCCTTTGGACATCTTGAATCCTCCGTTCGCGCCATCAGCAACCTGCGTGCCGCGCCGGAACCACGTAGAGCGGGGCGCACCGACGCGGATTTCGCGCCTCGATGGCTGGCGCGCGCAAACTTCGCGCGACGGAGGGGCGCCGATCGAGGCCCGCGCGAGCGATCGGAGCCCCCCACTCGAGCGTGAGACCATGGAACGGCCGTTGCTGAGGGCAGGATCATGAACTCGATCAAAGGCAAGCAACGATTTTACTGGCTCGCAGGCTTCCTCTTCGTCGTCTTTGGCGTCCTCATGGCGGCGATCTTCGTCGTTGCTTCCGGAGCGCCCGATCCCGGACCCCACGTCGACGTTCCTGCGATGCAGAACGTTCCGCCCCCTCAGCAAAAGTTGGGCGTGGAGATCGAGCAGCAGCGCTGAGATCCAATCCGGGGATTGGCACGACCGCTGCACGCACTCTGCGTGGCACTTCGAAAGGGGGACTTCGATGGATCTCGTCATTCCGCTTCGTCAGGTGAACCTCTCGAACATCGGAGAGGTCGGAGGCAAGAACGCGTCCCTCGGCGAGCTGATCCAAACGC
>JAEZYO010000391.1 GCA_023419055.1 Pseudomonadota bacterium
ACCGCGGACTGCACACGCGCTCGCCCTGCTCGACATGATCCAGAGCCGCCGCGAAGAGATCGGCAAGTACGTGGGGAGCGTCGAGGCGCCTCGGGTCGAACGCGCGCCGAGCGCGTGAGCTTGCTGCGCAAACGGGTGAAGAGTAGGAGACCCGTCTCATGAAGAAGCTTTGCCTCCTCGGTTTGCTCGGCGTGGCGCTCGCACTCACGCCGGCCTGCGGCGACGACGACGACACCGACGGCAGCGGCGGCGCAGCCGGTGACAGCGGGAACGCGGGCGGTGAAGGCGGCGCGCTCTCGGACGGAGAAGCGGCGTGCGTCGAGATCGGCGAGCTTTGCCACGACGCTGACGACGGCTCCGGGCTCGGCGCCGAGTGTCACGAGGTGGGCCACGTGGGCGACGGGGCGGTGTGCCTCGAGCGCTACGAAGAGTGCAAGACGTACTGCGAGAGCGTGCTCGGTCACGGCGGTGCCGGCGGCGGGGGGCACGCCGAGGGCGGCGCGCCGGGACACAGCGAAGGCGGCGCTGGCGGCGAGGAGCATCAAGAAGCCGGCGGTGCCGGCGGCGCGCGCTGAAACGAAGCTCAGTAGGGCTCGCCGGACTTCACGCAGCTCGACCAGTACTCGATGAACGACAAGAACGACGCGTAAGCGAAGTCGGTCTGGTCGTGGAACTTCTCGCCGCCACCGTGCTCGAGGCCGCCCGCTGCGATCGCGAGCGGCTTGCGGAGCAATAGGCTCTCCGCGGGGTCCTCCGAGTTGAGGTACCCCGCGTCGATCACGGTGCGGAGGGTCTGTACCGAGCCCGCGTCGCAAGTGCCTTCGACCGAGAGCCAGCGCGGAGCGGCGGCGTCTGCGAGGGTCTGGTCGCTGTGGTGGCAGGGAAAGCAGCGGCCGCGCCACGCGTAGACGTTGTCGCGGAACGCGGTCTCGATCGTGACCGGGTTGCAGTCGGGCGTCTCGTCGGACGGAGTGACTGCGGGCGGCTCGTTCTCGCGCCCGCACCTGTCGCCACCGGTCGCTGCGGTCCCGCACGCGGTGACGTCGCAAGAAGCGACGCTGCAAGTCGAGAGCTCGGTCAAGAACGCGGTGAAGCCGTCGAGCTCTTCTCGAATCACGTCTTCGGTGATGAGCTCGCTGTCCGGGTGGGCCCGCGCGATCCAGGACAGGACCAGGCTCTCTTCGACGTTGTCGCGGTCGACCAGGCCGTTCTCGTAGAGGCAGGCGCGCGTTTCGCACATCGTGTCTCTCACGAACAGGCTCATGTCGATGCCCGAGAGGTGACACTGGTTGCACGTCTTCGGGCGATCCGAGGCGAGCAGCGGGGCGACGCGCTCGTCGAAGATGGCGCTCGCGCGCTCGAGGCACTCGGCCGAGGCCTGCACCTCGTCGTCTTCCCCGCCGCAGCTCGCCATCGCTCCCGCGAGCAGCAGCGCGATGGTGAGCGTGGGAGTGCCGAGCACGCGTGCGCGAGAGTGAGAAGAGCCGGACAAGCGCGCCAAGCCTAGCCCAGGGTCAAACCTCCGCAAATGGTATGCTCCGGGAGTGCTCGCGCGCGTCATCTTGCACGCTGACATGGACGCTTTTTACGCGTCCATCGAGCAGCGCGATCACCCGGAGCTTCGGGGAAAGCCCGTGATCGTCGGCGCGACCTCTCCGCGAGGGGTGGTCGCCGCGGCTTCCTACGAGGCCCGAAAGTTCGGAGTGCGCTCCGCGATGCCCGGCTTCGAGGCGCGACGCCTCTGTCCGCAGGGCGTCTTCCTTCCGCCCAGCATGTCGCGGTACGCGGAGGTCTCCGATCAGGTTCACGCGGTGTTCGAAGAGTTCACCGACGTCATCGAGCCGCTCGCCCTCGACGAAGCCTTCCTCGATATCTCGGGCTCGGTCGGGCTGTTCGGGGGGCGCGAAGAGCTCGCGAGGAAGCTCAAGCTGCGCGTTCGCGAGGCGACGGGTCTCGCCGTGAGCGTCGGCGTCGGCTCGAGCAAGGTCGTGGCGAAGATCGCGTGCTCGCTGTCGAAGCCCGACGGTTTGCGGCTGATCGTTTCGGGCGAGGAGCGCGCGTTTCTCGCTCCGCTGCCGGTGCGTCGGCTCTGGGGCGTGGGGCCCGTCACCGCTGAAGGGCTCGAGCGCGCCGGGATCAGGAAGATCGGTGATCTCGCGGGCCTCGACGACCTTCGGACGCGGGAAGTCCTCGGGCAGCGCGGGTTCGAGCTCCGGGATCTGGCGCGCGGGATCGATCGGCGAGAGGTCGCGTCCGATCGCGAGATGAAGTCGTGCGGTGAAGAGAACACGTTCGAAGTGGACGTGATCGATCGTGACACCATCGCCTCGACCATTACGTCGCACGCCGAGGCGGTAGCGCGGCGCTTGCGGCACGCGGGCCTCCGCGGGCGCACCGTCACTCTCAAGATGAAGCTCGCGCGCCGGCAGGGCGAGCGTTCGGCGCGCGTCGGTACCTTGAGCGAGCCCGTGTACCCGCTCCTCACGCGGCAGAAGACGCTCTCCGACCCTACCGATGACGGCGCGCGGATCCGCGAGGTCGCGCTCGCGCTCTGGGACGCGGAAGCTCTGGACGAGCCGGTGCGCTTGATCGGCGTCTCGTTGAGCGGCTTCGACAACTCGAGCCAGCAGCTCGAGCTCTTGTTCGAGCCTCCCAAGAAGGCGAGGGATCCGGTTGGGCCCGTGCTCGACCAGATTCAGGAGCGCTTCGGCAAGGGAGCGATTCGGCGTGCTGTCGCCGACCCGGAGAAGGTCACGCCCACCCTCCAGCGCAAGCGCGGCGAATAGTAGGCCATTGGGCCGAATTGGTCCGGGTCTTGAAATTCGGCTTGCCGAGAAGGGTCTCAGGTTTATTATCAGACGCATGACAAATAACTCGCCAGGGCATCGGCTGGGCGCCGTTCTGGCGCTGGGCTCGGCCCTGCTCGTGCACGCGTGCGACTCGAGCTCGCGGCGTGAAGCCGAGGAGAACGCCTTTCAAGGCGTGGTGGAGTTCGAAGAAACGACGGTCGCTTTCGAAGTCGGCGGTCGCGTGCTCACGTTGGCGGTTCGCGAAGGGGACCACGTCGAGACCGGCACGGTCGTCGCCGACCTCGACGACGAGCTCCTGCGGAGCTCGCTCGCCGCGCGCACGGCGGAGGTCGAGAGCGCCCGCGCCGAAGTGGATCGAGTTCGCTCCGGATCGAGGCGCGAGGACATCAACGCCATGGCCGCGCGAGTCGAGGCAGCCAAGGCGACCGAAGCGCTCGTCGAGAAGAACCTGAGGCGCGAGCAGGACCTCCTTCAGAAGAGCGTCGTCGCGCAGGCGGCGGTCGACGAGCTCGAAGCCCAGCTCGCGCGAGCCAAAGCCGATCGACAAGCGCTCGAGCAGAACCTCTTGCTCCTGAGGCGCGGCGCCAAGAAGGAAGACGTCGAGCTCGCCGAGGCGCGGGTCGGCGCCGCGGAGGCCGCGACCGAGACCGATCAGGTCAAGCTAGACCGACACGAGCTCAAGGCGCCGAGCAACGGCACCGTGCTCGATACGTACATCGAGCCTGGAGAGATCGTGGCAGCAGGGACGCCGATCCTTTCTCTCGCCGATACGCAGCACCCGTACGTGGACGTCTTCGTTCCTCAGGGCAAGCTCGAGGGGATCGGGCTCGGGAGCAAGGCAGAGGTGCGGGTGGATTCGCTCGGGGTCGCGCTGCCCGGTCACGTCGAGCACGTCGCGCGCAAGGCGGAGTTTACGCCGCGCTTCCTCTTCAGCGAGCGAGAGCGCCCGAACCTCGTCATTCGTGTGCGCGTGCGAGTGGACGACCCCGCCGAGCGCCTGCACGCCGGCGTACCCGCGTTCGTCACGATCGAGTCCAAGGCGAAGCCGAACCCGGGGCCTCGCTCCGCGAGCGCCGAGAAGGGACGTTGACATGGCGACGGCGGCTCACGATACGGTGATCGAGACGCACTCGCTCTCGCGGCGCTTCGGTCACTTGCTCGCGGTGCGCGACGTCTCCTTGACGGTGCATCGCGGCGAGATCTTCGGCGTGCTCGGCCCGAACGGCGCCGGCAAGAGCACCACCATCCGCATGCTGTGCGGCATCCTCGATCCGACGGGCGGTCAGGGCACCGTGGTCGGCTACGACATCCGCACCCAGGCCGAGAGCATCAAGCAGCGCATCGGCTACATGACTCAGCGCTTCAGTCTGTACGAGGACCTCTCCGTCGTGGAAAACCTCGAGTTTTACGCCGGGATCTACGGTGTCCCGCGCAAGGAGCGGAAGGCCCGGGTCGAGCGCGTGCTCGAGCAGGCAGGCCTCACCGGCCGCAAGAAGCAGCTCGCAGGTACGCTGTCTGGCGGATGGAAGCAGCGTGTGGCGCTCGCGAGCTCGACCATTCACGAGCCTCCGCTGCTCTTCCTCGACGAGCCGACGGCCGGAGTGGACCCGGTGAGCCGGCGAGAGTTCTGGGAACAGATTCACCGCATCGCGGCCGAAGGCACGACCGTGGTCCTGACGACGCACTACATGGACGAGGCCGAGCGCTGCCACCGCCTCGCCTTCATCTTCCGCGGTACCCTGCTCGACGTCGGAACCCCGGAGCAGATCGTCGAGCGGCGCCACCTCGCCGCGGCGGAGATCGAGCTCGACCACGCCCGGGAAGTCGCCGCCCTCTTGCGCGAGCGCCCCGAGGTCGACGAGGTCTCTCACTTCGGTCACGTCCTGCGCGTCGCCGTGCGCGACGACGTCGACGCGATCGAGCTCGTCAAGGAGCTGGCGGAGCGCGCCGGCTCTCGCGTGACGGCCGCGCGCCCCTCGCGCGTGACCGTGGAAGACGCGTTCGTCTCGATGGTGCGTCAGGACGAGCTGCCAGAAGCCAAGAAGCAGGCTGCGGCGTAGCCGCTGGAGAGCCCATGCGTCCCTGGATCATCGCCTGGAAGGAGCTCCTGCAGCTCAAGCGTGACCGCCTGACGCTCGCGATGATGGCGGTGTTGCCCGTCGTCCAGCTCTTGCTCTTCGGCTACGCGATCAACACCGACGTGAGGCACATCCCGTCGATCGTGTTCGATCAGGATCGCAGCGCGCAGTCGCGAGATCTCGCGCGCTCGCTCGAAGCCACCGGGTTTTACGACATCCTCGGGAACGTCCAGAGCTACGACGAGATCGCGCAGGCGCTGCGCTCCGCCGAGGCGAAGGTCGCGCTCGTCATCCCTCCGGATTACTCGTCGAACCTCTCGCGAGGCCAGACGGCGCAGGTGCAGCTCGTGGTGGACGGCTCCGATCCGCAGACGGTGGCGAGCGCCACGAACACCGCGGCCTCGCTCGTGGCGGCTCGCTCGAGCGAGCTCATCGTGGGCAAGCTCGCGGCGAGCGGCGCTGGCCTCGCCGAGGAGCCCATCCGCCTCGAGCCCAACACCTGGTACAACCCGGACCTCCGAACGGCCGTCTACGTCGTACCCGGCTTGGTCGGCGTGATCCTCACCATGACGATGGTGATGCTGACCTCGATGGCCATCGCGCGCGAGCGCGAGCGCGGCACGCTGGAGCAGCTCATCGTCTCACCGGTTTCGCGCCTCGAGCTCGTGATCGGGAAGATCCTGCCGTACATCGTGATCGGGTACGTGCAGATGTCGCTCATCCTGCTCGCCGGCCGCCTGGTCTTCGACGTCCCGGTGGTGGGTTCGCTCGCGCTCCTCTACCTCCTGGTGTTCGTGTTCATCAGCGCGAACCTGGCGCTCGGCCTGTTCTTTTCCACGCTCGCCAAGACCCAGCAGCAGGCGATGCAGATGTCCTTCTTCTTCCTCTTGCCGAACATCCTCTTGAGCGGCTTCATGTTCCCGTTCGAGGCCATGCCGCGGCCGGCGCAGTTCTTCGCTCAGGGGTTGCCGCTGACCCACTTTCTGCGCATCGTGCGGGGCATCACCCTGAAGGGTGCTCATTTTCAGGACGTCGCGCCCGAATTTCTCTGGATGTGCGTCATCTTGTGCGCGCTCGTCACGCTCGCCTCGCTGCGCTTCACGAAGAAGCTCGTGTGAGGCAGCACCAGATCCGACATGCCTAGACCCAAGAGTGACATCGAACCCCGCCTGGTCGCGGCCGCCCGCGCCCGCTTCCTCTCGGACGGCGTGGACGGCGCGTCCCTCCGCGCCATCGCGGCCGACGCGGGCACCAGCATCGGGATGGTGTACTACTACTTCCCGACCAAGGACGAGCTCTTCCTCGCCGTGGTCGAGGAGGTGTACGAGAAGCTCGTGCAGGATCTCGACCGCGCGCTCGATCCGGCGCTCCCGGTGCGCGAGCGACTCGAGCGCATGTTCGAGCGGATCGCTCGGCTCACCGACGAGGAGCTCACGATCGTGCGGCTCGTGATGCGCGAGGCGTTGGTCTCGTCGAGCCGCCTCGATCGCTTGATCGAGCGCTTCCGGCGCGGTCACGTCGCCGTGATCCTGAAGACGGTGTTCGAGGGGTTTCAGGACGGCACGTTCGAGCGTTCGTTGCACCCGGTGGTGGTGGCGCTTTCCGTCGTCGGGCTCGCGGGGCCGTCTCAGCTCATCCGGCGCTTCGCAGCCGACAGGTTGCCGATTCAGGACGCCCCGGCGAAGGAAGATCTCTCGCGGGAGCTCGTGCGCGTGCTCTTCGAGGGCGTCGGCGCGAAACCTCAGGCCGAGTGAGCTCGAAGCGACAAGGACCCCAACGTCGCCATACCGTCGGGGTTGGTGCGCCTCGCTGACGACCAGTCAGTGCCCGGCGTCGCCCACTGCGCCAGCCACTTTCGGGTTTGAACCGAAAAGGCCGCCAAGGCCGCCAAGGAGAGTTTGAGCCGCCAAGGCGCCAAGAACGCGATGGTCCTTTTTTGTTGCTGAGTCGGCGTGGCTGAGCGGTAAACGGCGCCGACAAATCTTTGATCTGGTGACCATCTGCGGCGCGCGAGAGAGCGCTGCCGTCCGAGGTCCTCGGGCTATGTACCGATCAGCTGCTCGGCGTCCGTGCTGCCGAGCCTGAGAAGCGTTCCAGCAATCAGCGGCTGTGGCGGCGGTTTCATCGAGAAGCTGTCGCCTGCCGAGCGCGATGCAGGAGTCCCTCTGCCCTTCCGGACCAACAAAACCTCAGAACTTGGCGTTCTTGGCGGTTCAAGCTCAGGGCTTGGCGTCTTGGCGGTTCAAGCTCAGGGCTTGGCGTGTTGGCGGTTCAAGCTAAGGGCTTGGCGTCTTGGCGGTTCAAGCG
>JAEZYO010000392.1 GCA_023419055.1 Pseudomonadota bacterium
GACGCCGTGGGCCATGGCGGCAGTGACCTGGTACTCCCCCGCCGTCACGATCGTCGTCGTGAGGGTGAGGAAGAGCAGCGTCGTTCCGGCGGCCAGCGTCTGGAGCATGGAGCTCGGGATGACACCGCTGCCGTCCTCGCTCGGGAACGCGCAACTGAAGAAGGCGCTGCCCGGCAGACCATCCAATCGCGCCGAGCTACCCTGAAGGCAGAAGATCCGCCTGCCGTGCCGCGCGACCATTGAAGAGTGAGGTCGCTCGAACGCGAGATCAGCGGTGTAGCCCCCGCCTGGTACGCGGGCTGCGAGAGCAACAGCACGAGCGGCATGGTGAGCTCCTGTTCGAAGGCGGGGACGTCGCCGCCGCTCGCCTCGAAGAGTGCGCTCTCACCTCCCTTGAAACTGCCCTCGAACGTCCCCGAGGACTCGTAGAGACCATTCGAGCCTGGCTCGTCAAGGTGACGGTCCCGGCGTGCGGGTAGGTGAGCTCGGCCTGTCCCGCTGGAGCTTCGTCGCACGTGCGAGCTCCGCAAGCACCGCTCGTCTCCATGACACGGGTCCAACCCGACCTCGTGGATTCGTTCATGGACTGCGCGGTGAGGCTGGGAGTCTGGTCCTGAAATCAGCATGACCTGACCCCACTTGGTCAGTGGTTTCTCGCCGCCACTGCCACCCACGCCGGCTGCACTACCGCCACTTCCTCCGCTGTTGTCAGCGCCGCCGTTCGTACTGCCGCCGCCCGTGGTACCGGAACCACTCCCGGCGTGAAGTCGCCCGGCGCGAACGCGTCGCCGCTCGACGTACCACCGCTCGCTGTATCACCGCTCGCTGTACCACCGCTTGCCTCATCAGCCGAATCGCTGCCGCTTCCACTGGGGCCGCAAGCACCGAGCAACGAGCCAACCACCACACCCAACCCATACCTCGAAAAGAGCATTAGTTCGTCAACCTGCCTTCCCGGTCGCGAAAAAGTACCAGCTCAGCCTGCTCGCCACCTTCGAGCGCCACCCCTGACGACGAGATCCGCTGGCTTGACAGCATGCGCCAGGGGGTCTCAATAGGGGCGATGACGACGGCCCTGAGTCTCCTTGACGAGCTCTTGCCTCTCATCGCGGAGCAGGAGCGGGACCATCCGGAGACGTATCCGGAGAAGAGCCTTCGCGCTCTGTTCGATGCGGCGATCCTCGCGGGCCCGTTGCCGGAGGAGCTGGGCGGGCGCGGGATGAAGCTCGTCGATGGCGTACTCGCGCTCGAAGCGATCGCCTCGGCGTCGCCTTCGGTGGCGTTGATCGCGAGCATGCCGCTGGGGCTCGCCGGGATTTACGGCCTCGGCAGCGAGATCGCGCCCGCGGCGCAGCGAGCCGCCTTCGCCGAGCAGACGTCGCGGCTCGCCGCGGACTACCGCGCGCAGCGCCTGTACGCGGCCTGCAACAGCGAGAAGGGGGCCGGCGGGTCGCTCGCGGCGACGAAGACGGTGGCTGCGCGACGAGCGGACGGAGCCTTCGTGCTCTCGGGTGAGAAGATATTGGCGTCGTCCGGGCGGTACGCGGCGACGTTCTTCTCCACCGCGAAGGTGAGCGCCGACGAGCTGCCGGGTGCCGGCGTCGTCGAGTTCTTCTTCGTCGACGTCGCCTCGGAAGGCGTAGAGGTGCTGGACGACTGGGACGGCTTCGGGATGCGGCCGACCGAGAGTCATACGGTGCGCTACACCAGCGCGCGCGCCCGAGAGATCATGGGGTTTCCCGACTTCCTGAACCTGGTGCAGCCGCTCGAGTACTTCTTCTGCTTGTTCGCCGCGATCCCGCTCGGGTGTGCCAGGGCGATCTTGCGCGCGATGGGTTCACCAGCGCCGCAATCGCCGGCGCTGAGGCTCCGGCTCGCCGAGGCGACGATGCGGTACGAGGCGATGCGCGCCTACCTGCTGCAGACGGCGGAAGGGTTCCGGCCGGCTGCGGGGGAGGCCTACGCGGCGCGTGTGCTGCGGACCAAGACCTACGTCACCCAGGAAGCGACGAAGCTGTGCGCCGAGCTGTTCGCGCTCGGTGGCGGCAGAAACTATCGCCGCACGAGCTCCGTGGCGCGCACCCTGGCCGATTCGTTCGCCGGGACGGCCCTGCGACCACCGCTCGCGCTCGCGCTCGACAGACTGGTCGAGAGCTTCTCGCTCGGCGACGCGGAGTAGCCTGCCCAGAGTCAATGTCCGGCGTTTGCCGTCGCGACAGCGGCTCCGTCGAGTACGAGCTCGACGGGACCATGCGTCGCGTCTACAAGTGAACGTCTCTCGTCGCCTGCCCGCGAGCACAGCGTGTTCGGTTGGTTTTCACGCAAGCCCAAGCGCCCCACGTGGGCAGAAGCAGCCATTTTTGCGCCGCTGAGCCAAGGTGCGCTCGGCGTGATCGAGCGCTTCGTCGAAGGCCGCGAGATCGCTCCGGGCGAGCTCGTGGTGGTCGAGGGTGAGCCTGCTTCCGAGCTTCACGTGGTGCGCCGCGGGACTCTCGAGGTGTGCAAGCGCGACCCGAACTCGGGGCGCGAGCATCGGATCGCGTCGCTCGGCGCAGGCGACCTGATCGGCGAGGTGGGCGTGGTCGGTGAGCTGCCGCGCAGCGCTTCCGTCCGTAGCCTCGGTGCTGGCGAGCTGTGGGTGCTGCGCTTTCACGAGCTCAAGAAGCGCGCCGCGAAAGAAGCCGCCGACGGCCCGCACCGCAGCGCGTATCACGAGCTCGTCACCTGCGTCGCGCGTCAGATGAGCGTTCGCCTGCGTGACAACGCCGACGCGGCGCTCGTAAGCGAAGTGCGGCGCATGGCCATGGGTCAGTTCATGGTCAACGTGCTGATCCTGCTTTGCGTCTACGTGATCCTGCTCAGCGCGCTGCCCGCAGTCAGCAGCCGCCTGCCGAGCAGCACGTCCTACGTCAGCATTCCGCTGCAGGTGGTGTTCGCCGTTGGCAGCATCAGCTTCATTCGCAGCACCGGCTACCCGCTGCACCTCTTCGGGCTCTCGTACCGGCACGCCCTGGGTTCGCTGATCGAAGCCTCGGTCCTGACGCTCCCCTTCCTCGGCCTGGTCACGGCCATCAAGTGGCTGCTCATTTCCGTCGTGCCCGCCTACGAGGGCGCCAAGCTCATCGAGCACACCGACGTGATGGCGCGCCTGACCGCTCCGGGGATCCCGCAGCTTATCGCCGTGTACGCGCTGTCGAGCATCGTTCAAGAGCTGATCGTGCGCTCCGCGATGCAGAGCAGCTTGCAGATGTTCTTGACGGGGCCGCGCGCGCGGAAGCAGGCCATCTTGCTGAGCGCGCTCCTCTTCGCCGTGACTCACCTGCACATGTCGCCGCTGTTCGCGGCGCTGGCCTTCGTGCCGGGCCTCTTCTGGGGCTTTCTGTACGCGCGCCGCCCCAACCTGCTCGGAGTGAGCCTCTCGCACACCGTCGTCGGCGCGTACGTCTTCTTCATTCTGGGTGTGGCGCTCTGAGCGTCCACGCTGCTGGCGGCCTGCTATGCTCGCGGTGGTGCCCGCGCCATGAGCAACGTCGTCAATCTCAACAAATTTCGCAAGCGCAAGGCCAAGCTCGCGAAAGAGAAGCAAGCTGAAACGAACCGGCGCCTGCACGGCCGCACCAAAGCCGAACGTCAGCGCGACCTCATCCAAAAGCGCAAACTCGAGACGCAGGTCGACGGAGCTCGCCTCGACCCCGAGCGACCCGCCGAGGAATAGCCACCCTCGAAGCGGCGAACCCTCCCGCAGCGACACTCGAACCGGCGACGAAGCCCTGAGAGCCTTGTCTCCCCGTCTCTCAATGCTCCCTCGAACAAGTGGAGGGAGATCTCCTCCCCCCGGTGGAAATTGAGGCTTCTGGAGCACCGATCGGTTTGCAACCGATCGGTGTTCTCTAGTGTCTTTTTCATCGGGGCGGCACGCGCCGCCCCCGCGGAAGTGACGCGCTTCGCGATCCTCGAAGGAGGGAAATCCGCCGGGCCCCACGCCACGCGGCCGCTTTCCCCCGTCGGGGATCGCGAAGCGCGTCGCGGCGAGCGCACCGGCTCAACCGTTTGTCGCTCTAGCTCGAGGGCTCCTCAGAAGAAAAGCGGCCCTTCACAAGAAAAGTGACCTAGATGGGTGCTGGACGAACACCCTCATGAGAGTGTCTCGCTCCCCGCAGCTCTCGACCTTCACCATCGCCACCGTTGCGGGTGGCCTGACCGGCGCTCGCTCGGGGACGGACGATCCCACGAGCGTTCGCGCGGGCAATTCGTCTGGGGCGGGCGGCAGCGGCGGTTCGGTGACCTCAGGGGCAGGAGGCGCGCGCTCTCGTCATCCAACCCGCGCAACAGCTAGACGTTTCGGAAAAGTAGAAATGGCGATCGAGAATCCACGTGCAAAGACCTTCAGCCTACCGCAGCCGCGCCGATCGGCTGCGCGCGCAAGCCTCGGCGTCGTAGCGTTGCTTGCCAGCGTGAGCCTCGCTGGCAGCGCGAGCGCGAAGCCCTTCATGGACTACGTGAAGCCGATGCCCCCGGTCGCGCCGCTCAGCTCGAATAGCTGGGGCGTCGCCGGAGTGTTGCCGCGCGACCTGTCCAACGGCATCGAGAGCGCCAAGGGCGCGGGTGTCCACCCAGAGTATTACTATTGGGACGGGCAGATCATCAGGGCGAAAGATGGCAAGTACCACCTGTTCATGAGCACGTTCTCGGGGAACACGAACTTCGGCACGAGCTGGTTCGGCTCCGACGCCTACCATGCGGTCAGCGAAAGCAACGTACTCGGCCCGTACCTACGCCAAGGTTACATCTACGACAACAACGGGTCGCACAAAGGCCACAACGTCACTGCGCTCGAGTTGCCGGACGGCAAGTACGCGGTCGTCGTCAGCGAGACGGTTCCCTTCACCATTTACACGTCGAGCTCTCTCGACGGTCCCTGGACCGGGTGCGAACCGACGAGTCAGGTCGGCGCGTCCAACATCAGCCTCGTCGCGCGCCACGACGGCAGGTTCCAGATCGTCGAGCGCAATGGGACCACCGCGATCTCGGATACCCTCTGCGGTACCTACGTCAAGCAGACGCCGACGTGCGCCTATACCCAGAACGCCGCCGACAGCATCTACCCGAAGCGGACCTCGATCCCGAACGTGCCGAACCCGGCCTACACGTGGCAGGAGGATCCGCACATCTGGCGGAGCGGTGGCGTCTATCACGTCATCTATTCGGGTTCTGGAGATCGCGTCGGCTGGCACGTGTATTCGACTGACGGCCTGAACTGGGAGGACAACGGGTACGCCTGGTCTCCGCGCGAATACCAGAAGATCTTCTGTTACGAGGGAACCAACACTTGCAACCAGTGGTACAAGATGGAGCGCCCCGGCGTGGTCCTGCAAGACGGCCACCCCACGCACATCACCTGGGCCGTAGCCGACGTCGACAAGGACAATCAGGTCCTACCCGGCAGTAATCACGGTACCAAGATCATCGTCGTGCCCTTCGACGGCGTCGCTTTCGATAACGACTTTGGTGTCGGCGGCGAAGGCGGTGCGGGGACCGGCGGCACGGAGTCCGGAGGAGCGGGCGGTGCTTCGGGCGGCGCAGGCGGAACGGCCGGGGCTGGTGGTCTCGCCAATGGTGGTGGCGGAGGCTCGAGCAGCGGCGGCGCGGGAGGCCAGGGGGCAACGGCTGGCGCTTCGACCGGAGCGGGTGGCACCAGCGCGGGTGGCAGCGTGAACGGCGGCGCAGGGGCACAATCGATGGCCGGGGCTTCGGCAGTCGGCGGCGCCTCAGGCGCCTCGAACGCCGCTGAAAGTACCGATAACGGCGGGTGCGGTTGTCGAATCGCAGGCGGGCCAACGCGGTCGAAGTCGCTGCCGATCTTGGCTATCGTCGCTCTGTTCGGCCTCAGACGCTCGAGGCGCCGAAGAAGCCAATAGCCATTGCCACTGCTGTTCCTCGGCAGCGCTGCGACATTCTCCACTCCACTGAAACCCTTCCCGTCGAAGCAAAACCAACCGAATCGGTCGCTCGCTGCTTCCCG
>JAEZYO010000412.1 GCA_023419055.1 Pseudomonadota bacterium
GTAGCGCAGGGCTTTGGCCGTCGCCCACCCTCGGGCGTTGAGCATCGTGTTTCAGTGTGGGGGGAGTTGAGGGATTCGAAACCGTCTTGCAGCGTGGAGCCTGGAACGCTGCTCCAAGAGCGGCGACTCACCTGGTGACCGGTCAGGTAGCGGAGGCCGGAGGCCGACGCCCACCCACGGGCGTTGACCATCGCGTGTCAGTGAGGGCGGAGGAGGAGGGATTCGAACCCACGGTACCCTTGCGAGTACGCCGGTTTTCAAAACCGGTGCCTTAAACCGCTCGGCCACTCCTCCGTGGAGTGCGGCGAGGGGTCTAGCACAGGTCGCGGCAGGGCGTATCCTCGGGTGATCCGGCCGTGAAGCTCAGCCTCGCTTTGTCGCCCTCGTTCTCGCGGGAGCTCTTCTCCTTTCGCGCGACGGCACCCTCGAACGGGCGGGGTGAGGTGGAGGCGCGCTGGCACGGGTCACAGGGGGCGGAGGCGCGCCGGCGCGAGCGCTGGGTGCATCCGTTCGACGAGGCGAGGCTGCGTTCGATCCTGAAGGTGCTCGAAGGATTGCCGGCTCGATGCGGCCCGTCCGTGGACGACGTGGGTGAGCGCGAGATCGGGATAGAGGATTCGAGCGCGGGCTTGCAGGTGGTCAGGGTGCGCGCCCGCGTGAATCTCCGAGCGGACGAGCCGGCGCGCGCGTTCGATGCGCTGTGGCGAGAGCTCTACGAGCCCATAAAGCTATGCCTGATTCAACTTCAGGTTCCGAGTGAGTTCCTGTGACGGCCGATAGGCGTCGCGTCGCTGGATAGCTGGCCGGCGAGCGGTAGAAGAGGCGCGAGCGCCGGGCCATCGCGAGCGCGACGAGTACGCTGCTGATCTGCGACAATACGTGCGACGCCGCGCCCTGGACCTTCCGGACAAGGCACGTTTCTCGGCAACTACGAGCGCCATCGTGACAAGGGCTGATCGACTCTTATCGACCCTTTGCCCTCGTCTCGAAAAAAAATGGTGTCGAGTGAAGGTTCGTTGGCTCTCGGACCCCTAACTCCGTGGTGGTCGGCAGCGGGAAGTGTTCGAAAAGAGAGTCCAATGAAGAACCGATGGTTTGGCGGGTTGGGTTTGATGATGGGTTTGGGAGCGGCTGCGGTGGCGTGCAGCGCGCCGGATGGAGCGGAGGAAGACGCGGGCGAGCTCGCCTTTGCGCTCCAGTCGGGCGAGACGGATTTCACGCCGACCGCCGAGGCGGACGTCGTTTGCCAGCGTGGGTCGGCGCACGAAAATGAAGCCTGCAAGCACGTCATCGATCGGGCGTCGAACGGCAGCCCGGACGTGACCACCAAGTACTGGATGGAGCCGACGAGTGGCTGGATTCAGTACCGCATGCAGCGCCCGACCATCGTCACCTCGTACGACATTTACACCGGCAACGACGAGCCTCAGCGCGACCCCCGGGAGTGGAAGTTCTACGGCTCGCTGGACGGATTCAGTTGGGTCGAGCTCGACTCGCGCGAGGCCCAGACCTTTCCCGAGCAACCCAGAGGCCAGGCGCGCAACTTCCCGATCGTCAACACCACGCCGTACTTGTTCTACAAGCTGGACATCAAAGCGGTACAGCCAGACCAGGGCGGCAAGCGTGCCGGCGGCGATCTTCAGCTCTCTCACTTCGCCGTTGGTGGCAGGCTGCCGAGCGGCACCGTGCCGGGTACCATCACCGCGGCGCCACAGGTGACGCTGAGCGGAACGACGGCGACCATCACCTGGAGCCAGGCCAGCAACGCTACCGGGTACTACGTGCAGCGCGTCGGCGATGACGGCGAGAGCCTGGTGCAGTTCGCGGTGACCGGTTCTACGACGTCCCTGACGGATTCCAACCTCTCACCCGGTACGCCGTACCTCTATCAGGTTCAGCCGTTCAACGGCTCGCTCAGGGCTCGCCCGTCACCGGTCTCGGCACGCATCGTGACGGCGTTGCCCGCGTCGCAGATGGACTTGACCGCGCTCTCCGCGGCGGCGCCGACCAGCAACAAACCAGCAGGGAACGCGCGTGAAATCATCGCGAACGTGACGGACAACACGCCGTTTACCAAGTACTTCACCTTCAACAACCAGGCGACCCTCGAGCAGACGACACCCGCTAGTTCTCAAGTCAAGTACTACACCATCACGTCGGCGAACGACGAGCCGATCCGTGATCCGAAGTCGTGGGTGCTCCAAGGTGTCAAGAGCGACGGGACTTTGATCACGCTCGACACTCGAACCGATCAGACCTTCGGTGGTCGCTACCAGCGGCGCGTCTTTTCGACGAACTCGCAAGCGAGCCTCGGCTTTACGCGCTACCAGCTGGTGATCCTAGGCACGAACGGCTCGGGCGATCTGCAGCTCTCGGAGTGGCGGCTGCACGGCACGATGAGCAACTACGCCCTGAGCAAACCCGACGCGCCGAGCACGCCTTCCGCGGAAGTCGTGTCACCCCACATGGTGAAGCTCACCTGGCAGGACAAGTCCGGCAAGCTGAACCCTGAATCCTCGTTCGTGCTCGAGGCAGCGACGGACCAGAACTTCAGCGCGGGGTTGGTCACCTCGAGCACCGGGCCCGGGAGCACGAAGGGGCAGCTTTGGGGGCTGACGCCGAACACGAACTATTTCTTCCGGGTGAAGGCCGTGAACGCCGCGGGCTTCACCGCTTCGGGGACTGTCTCTCGAACGACGAGCCCTTTCAGCGGTCCGCCGGATACCTGGCAGGAGAATTGGCACAACAACAGCCGCCTGCTCTACAAGAGGCCCTCGACGTCGAACGTCGCCTTCTATATCGACCAGTATTTGAAGGACGACAAAGGTGAGACCACGGCGGACTGGTTGATCCCGTACCTCGATCAGGCGGTGGCGCGCATCAAAACCACCTACGGGAGCCTCGGCGATCCACTCATCTACGTGATCGCGAATCAGGACAAGGACGGGCTCGAGCACCCTCCCGCTGCGAGCGCTTTGCATTTCCACCCTGAATCCGCCTACCGCAACGTGGCCTTCTCGACCGGGGACGATTGGAGGCACTACACGGATAGCAACAAGTCCGATTGGTTCGTCGAATCCTTGACGCACGAGATGGGCCACATCGTGGAGAGCATGAACAACGGCATTCACGGCTCTCCGTCCAACCCGGTCTGGGGGGACGATCGATTCGCGGATATCCTCCACTGGGATCTGTTCCTGAACATGACCGAGCATCGGCCCAACTTCAGGGCCGAGCAGAAGACGCGAATGCTCGACAAGATGAAGGACGACAACAGCGTCCAATGGTTCAAGAACCTGTGGCTGCCGCTCTACGACGGACTACTCGGCAACCCGCGCAAGGGCTCGGCGATCATGCCGAAGTATTTCGAGCTCCTCGCGCAGAACCTGCCCCAGATCGACGGCACTTACGGCTACGACGACGGCGCCGATCACCGCTACGGCAATCGGGAGCTGAACCTGGGCGAGTTCATCCACTTCCTCTCGGGCGCAGCGGGCGTCGATCTCGAGGAGAGGGCCAAGCAGACCTTCCGCTGGACGCCCGAGGTCGAGCTCGAGTTCGTGAACGCACAGCTCGCCTATCCGGCGGTGTTGGCCCTGTATCGCTCGAGCTGCACCCCCGAGACGAACGCACAGTTTTGCACGCGCGTAGGAGCCACGTGCGGGAGCGTCACCGCAGCCGACAACTGCGGCACGACGCGCACGGTGAGCTCTTGCGGCTCATGCACCTCGCCCGAGACCTGTGGCGGCGGCGGCACCCCGAACGTGTGCGGCGGCGGTACGAGCAACACGCCCTGCTCGAGTTTGTGCAGCAACGCGGTCACCTATTCGAGCGCGCCTTCGCGCAGCAACGTGGGTACCGGCGCGGTTTGTGATCAGACCTCGGTGAACCTCGCGGGCATCAGCTGCAGCCAGTTCATGAGTCGAGGTTTCAAGGTAAATGGTGCGACCGTGACTTGCGACGCGGGCAGCCAGCCGCTTCCGGCGAAGCGCAACGGCGGCTACTGCATCCAGGCCAACGCCGGCGACCCCAGCTGGGCGGGCTACACGACCTGGTGACTCGGGCCGAAAGC
>JAEZYO010000427.1 GCA_023419055.1 Pseudomonadota bacterium
GTGCGCGACCGCGACTCGGCCCTAGCCGAGCTCGAACGGAAGAAGAAGGACTTCGCCTGCACTGAGCTCGCTTACGACGACGCGCGAACGTTCACGCACGGGCTAGCGCTCGGCTTGACAGCCGCTCGCGCCGCAGATGATTCGCAGTATTTCGGCGCCTCACTCCGCTACGTCCATCCGTATGGTCCGTCGCGAAGCCTCGAGCTCGCGCTCGAGCTCAATAGCTTCGAAAGAGGTGACCCAACGCGCCGGGAGGAGCGCGATGAGCGTCAAGCGCTCTTGGCACTGATCCCGCGCTTCAGCTTCGGGACGAGCGGTGCTGCCTTCGTGGTCGGCGGCGGCTTCGGTTGGTTGTGGCATGACGAGGAGCCGGTCGCCGTTGGGGAGCTCGGGATCGACTTCCGAGTGAACTATCAATGCGGGACAGAGGGCAAGTCTTGCGTCGGCCCGTGGCTGAACGTGAAGCCGTTCGTACAACCGTTGCTTCCCTTCGACGGCTCCCCGGTCGCGTTCCTCTTCGGTGTTCAGGTCGGCGGTGGTGTTCGCTGCGACCGAGTCGGACCGTGATCGCCTGAACGGCTCAACGCGCGAGCAACCAGTCCGGGATCGATCTGGTCGAGGCGCCGCTTCGAACCGAACCCCACACTCGTTCGCACCGCTCTTTGAAGCGCACTCGAGCTTCAAAGAGCTTCGAGCTCAAGGTGGGCGGCAGCATCGCGTCCACGCGCTCGAGCACTTCGGGCGCGATCCCGTGAGAGGCCCAGGCGAAGCCCTGAGCGTAGAGCTCGGCTTCGGCATCATTGCCGGGCGGAGGGAAGCTCTTGGCGTCTCGCAGGAAGGTGATGACGGTGCGCTCCTCGCTGGAAAGGTGCTCGTCGAGCAGCTTCTGGAGCTCGGATACGAGCGCGAGTGCTCGGGTGAGCGCAATGTTGGAGAGCTCGGGCGCGCTCGCCAACTCGGCGAAGGCGCGATCCCCCGCCTCGAGCAGTGGATCGATGCGAGCGTGGTCGGCGCCGAGCGCGTCGATCGCTCCGGCAATGTCCGGATTCTGCCCTCGAAGGTGAGGAAACAGGCGCTGGTCTTCCGACTCGTGGTGGCCGTGCAGCGTGTTCCGATAGTTCGTCCACTCTTCTTTGAGCGCGGCGATCGTTGAGCTCGGACGCTCGCCCGAAGCGAGCGCTTCGAGAGCGAGCGAGAACTCGGCAATATCGCGCCTGAAGCCGTGGTGCGACATCATGAGTGCGGTCGCCATCGATGCGTCGCCGTCGTCGTTCAGAAGCTGCGTTCCGGTTTGCTGGGTGGTCATGGGGTCGTCCTCACTGCCTACTGACTCGGCCGCGGAGCTGGAACTATTTCGTAAAATCCGCGACTTGGCCGAACCTGCGCGTTCCTTGGTCTGCCTTTCGTCGTGGCGACGACGGAGCGAGCTCCGAATCGACAACCCCTTCTTTTTTTTTCGAGGCCTCGTTCGGAGCTCACCTGCGCGATCCCTGGCTCCCAGGACGCGCAGCCGGACGTGGCGCGACCGATGGCTCCTTGCCACGACCTGCGCGGGTCACCATGTATCGGGCCCGCGCCTTTCGCGCAGAACGCAGGAGAGGAAAATTCCCATGAGCTATATCGACGGCCTGGTGATCCCGGTCACGACGAGCAAGAAAGAAGAATACCGTAAGATGGCCAACGAATGGCACAGCCTGCTCAAGGAGTACGGCGCGACTCGCGTGGTCGAGTGTTGGGGGGACGACGTTCCCGACGGCAAGGTAACGGACTTCAAGCGAGCGGTGCAGGCGGAGCAGAGCGAGACCGTGGCCTTGACCTGGATCGTCTGGCCGTCCAAGCAGGTGCGCGACGCGGGCAACGAGAAGATGCGGACCGATCCGCGCATGAAGGTCACCGGAGACGTACCGTTCAGCATGCAGCGCATGATCTTCGGCGGCTTCGAGGTGCTCGTCGACACGGCGGGCGAGCTCGAGCGCTGAAGGTCCGAAGCGCTGCACGACGCGACGGGTCGCTCCCGCGCTCGAGTTGACAGAGCGCGGGAGTCTCCCTAGAACGGGCTTGGAGCCAGTCCGGGGATGAAGCAGCCCATCGAGTACGTCTTTCTCGCCGGAATCGGCAACAGCGAGAAGGAACACTGGCAAACGGTCTGGTACGAGAGCCTGCGTCCCCACGCTCACTGGGTCGAGCATCGCGACTGGGACGCGCCGCGCGCAGACGAGTGGCTCGCCGATCTCGATCGAGTGCTCGCGGCTACCTCCGGAACGAAGGTCCTCGTGTGCCACAGCCTCGGCTGCGTCCTCGGCGCAGAGTGGCTCTCCAAAAACTCGAATCCGACTTGCACGTCCGCCTTCCTCGTCTCCCTGCCCGATACGCGCGGACCCAACTTTCCGAAAAGCGCGGTCGGTTTTCCGGAGCTCTCGGCGGTGACCCCGCGTGGTCAGTTGTGCCTGGTCATGAGCGAGGACGATCCGTACGCGTCTCCGGGTGTCGCGCGCGCCGCGGCCGAGCGCTGGCGAGCGCGGCTCGTCAACGTGGGCACGAAGGGGCACATCAACCTCAAGTCCGGTCTAGGCGACTGGAGTGAGGGTCGGAAGTTGCTCGACGAGTTCACGGCGAGCCTCTAACTGAAGAAGCCGGCCGCCGCCTCGGCGAAGCTCGCCTCGTCGTAGTTCGAAGGTAAGCGCACCGAGGGGATCTCGGCTGCGGTACAGGCCTCGACCACCACCTTGAGCTCGTCCACGTCGGAGCCGGGCAGCAGAAAGACGACGTCGTACGCTCCCGGCTCGATCGCCGCGGCCAGCCGAGCCATCGAGTCCGGGCTCCCGCTCGTGGCGGTGAGCCACTTGAACTTCGAGAACTTGAACTGCTGCTGGATCTCCGACTGTTGCGTCGGGTGAGAGTAGCTGCCTCCCACGAGGAAGGCGCGCCGACCACGGGTGACAGCGACCGCAGCCGATAGGCCCGATCGAATGGAAGGTGGCACGCGCGACGATTCAGGTGCGCGCACGGACGACGGCGCTCGTGTCGAGGGCGGCACGCGCCCGGACTCCGGCGCGCGGGACGACGCGGGCGGGCTCGCCATCGCCGGAGGCGGGTTCGATTTGGAGATGCGACTCAAGCGTTCCCCGTAGAGCACACGAGCCTCCATGATGAGCGGGTGATCGACGCCGAGCGACGCCGCGGCGGCGTTCAGCACGCGCGAGGCCTTGAGGTTACTGACGGGGCGCCCCGGCAAGAGCAACGCTCGAACGAGCGCGTTCCACAGGACCTGCTGCTCGTGCTCCGAGAGCTCGAGCGGCGTCCCTTCGCACAAGTGCCGCTGGTAAGCGCAGTAGATACCGAAATCGTCCATCGACCAGCGTCGATCCAGCGCCTCGATTCCTTCCAGATCGTGGCGTCGAGCAAGGTCGAACAAGTCGCTCAACACGCGCTCCACGAGATCGCGCATCTTCCATTCGCTCTCGCCGAGCTCGCGCAGCAGCGCGCGCGCTCGCCCCGCCCACCACGCCACGCGCGCGACGAGCTCTGGGTCTCCACGCAGCGAGACGCTGATCGTACGGCTATCCCGAGACACCTCGGCGCTCAGCGCTCGCGCGCGCTCTTCAGCCGAAGGTGAGTGCCCGTCGCGCCGACTCTCCGGCGGTGCCGCCACCTTGCCTTCCATCGACACGGGGTGGGTCGATCGCCTCCGCACGACCGGGACCGCCTTGGCGGCCGCCCCCAGGCTGGCGGACAATGAAGCGGCAAACTTTTCTGTACCCCTGGCCCGGCACAACACCCCGATGCGGCCAGCCACCTTCGACGCTTCCGAAAGCAGGGACTCGAGCCGCTGCACCTCTTCCATCAATCGATCGTCGGACATCTCCCCATCCCATTCATCCATACCGCGCGGACTCTAGAGCGAGTGGAGCGGTGCCGCTAGCCCGGCGTTCGTCATGAGCAGCGGATTCGACGCACGATCAACCGCGCCTCAGGTAGGTCAACGGGCTCCGCCTGACTGCCTGTCACGCGATTTTTCTACCTGACTCGCAAACTCGACGAGTCCAGAACTCCCGCGCTCCAAACTCTACTCCTCGAGACTCCACTTTTCCCGCGTCATCACCACGAACTCACTCGCTCGAGGGCAGGGCGAACGGGCAACAGAACGGATGACCGACCGCTCTTCCGCGCGAGCCGCCCTCGATGCAGCCTCGCAGAGGACTCGCTAGCGGGACGCGTGCAGGCCCTTCGATGCCGTCTCGGGGTTCTTCACCGCATCGCCCACGGCAACGACGCGCTCCGCAGCGCGCTCGCTCACGTAGTACGTGCTCTGCTCGGTGACGAAATACCACCGTTGCAGGCGACCTGCCGAGAGGAGATCGCCGATCTCGGAGAGCGCCGCGGCGCTGACCGCGGCGACGGCACAGAGCGTGTCCGCGTCGAAGTTACCGGCGGCCTCGAGCACCTCCCCCGCTTCCGAGCTGCGAGCGAGCCCGTGCACTTGCTTCAAGGTCTTGAGAGTCGCTTCCATCGGAGCTCCTAGTCCTCGCCTTGTATCTTGCGGCCGCGATACACGATCGTTCGCTTGAGCTTCCCCGGCGCGGGCGCCCCGGGCTTCTGGGGCGGCGCGCTCGGTCCAGGGCTCGTGACGCTCGCGTTATGATTGGTGGCGCTGGTTCCCGGGTTCGTCGCGCTCCCCGGTATCGGCGCTGGCGCCGCGGTGAGCGGGGTGACGGGCTGAGCAGGCGCCGGCTGAACCCGGGATGTTTGCGGCACGAGCTCGAGCGCCGCGCCGAGGAAGACGCTCCTCGCGACTGGTTCGTCGATGGTCGTGGCGAGGCTACGAACGAACTCACCGAATGAGCCGTAAGTCGGCTTGAAGCTCTTCAGGCGCTGCAGGATCGTCAGGCGCCCCACGGCTCCGAGGGGCTTCGCGTAGAGCTGCGTGAGCTGGCTGAGCACGGAGTCGGGTACGGGATCGTTCACGCTCCGAGCGGCGCTCTGCGAGAGGTCGCTCGCGATCTCCGGCACCTTTCCAGAGAGCGTGACGCGGAACACCACGGCTGCTCCGCCCCCTTGCACGGCCATGGACGTCAGCTTGCTCGCTGCGGCGTTGAGGTTGACCGTGAGCACGGTCGGGTTCACGCGCTCCGTTCCGAGCACGCTGAGCACGTGCCCCTCGATCCAGCGCAGCAGCACGCTCGCTCCCTCGAAATGCAAAGCCAATGACTGCGGGCGCGCCGTCTCGAGGTTCTCGAACGACTCGAGCGCCGCCAACGCCTTGACCGTGACTTCAGCGAAGCTCGCGGCGGTGAGGCCCGTCGCGCTGTAGTGGGCCACCGTCAGGCCGTCGGGAGCGACCAGGCCGACGCCGAGCACTCCGGGCAACTCACCGAGCTGCGCGAGCGCGATGGATACTCCGCTCGAGGACGTGTCGTTCGAAGCACTCACGACCCGCGCAGCCGGCGGAGGAGCGAAGCTCGAGACTTCGACGACCGGATCGTCGGAGACTATCGTCCTCGCCTGGCTACTGGAGGCCGACAGATCCGAGCTCACGTAGTCCGCTCCGGACGAGGCGTGCCGTCCGATGGCGATCTGAAAGGCCTGCGCCATCTCTTTGGCGGAGCCGAATCGACGCGCCGGATCCTTCTGCAGCGCACGCTCGAACCAACCGTCGAGCGCGCGCGGTAGTCCGGGCACCAGCCTACTGACCGGGTCGGGATCGGCGCCGAGCACCTCGAAGAGGAGCTCCGTGAGAGAGTCACCCCGGAACGGCGTCACACCCGTGAGGCAATGATAAGCCACGACCCCGAGTGAGAAGAGATCCGAACGCCCGTCGATGCTGGAGAGGCCCCTCGCCTGTTCGGGGCTCATGAACGCAGGGCTCCCGATCAGGGCGCCCGCGGTCGTCTTGGTGAGCGACGTCGCCTTGTGGTCGGATTTCGCGACGCCGAAGTCCAGGATCTTGAGGACGAAGCCATCCTCGTCGGCGTCCCCACAGAGAAACAGGTTCTCCGGCTTGATGTCGCGGTGAGCGATACCGAGGGCGTGCGCCTTTGCGAGCCCGCGGCAAGCGTGCGCGACGACGCGCGCCGTCACGTCGACCGAGAGCCGCTTGCAGCGATCGAGGAGGGCTCCGAGGTCCTCACCGGAGAGGTACTCCATCGCGATGTACAGGCGCCCGTCGTCCTCGCCGAAATCGAGGACACTTACCACGTGCGGGCTCTGGATGCGCGCCGCCGACTGAGCCTCGAGCACGAAGCGCCCGCGATGACCGATCTCGTTCCGAAAGGCGCCGTCGATGAACTTGACGGCGACGTCGACGTCGAGCGTCAGGTGGCGCGCCAGCCAGACCGAACCCATCGCGCCGCGGCCGAGCAGACGCTCGACGCGGAAACGCCCAGAAATCGTGGCCCCCGGGAAAATGCTGGCACTCGCCTTTGCTGCGCCTTGTGAGTCCATCAGGTCACGTTCCTCACGCTCGAATACGGGTCCGCGTCAGTGTCGAATCGTCCCTGGGCTCGCCGGTCACTGTCAAATCGATTCGCAAGACCTACATGCGACCCAATGACGCTTCGTCCGCGAGCACACTCACGCCTTCGTCAGCGACTCGCGAGAACGTGTCCGCAATGTTTCCGAACACGCATTCAGGGCGCGGGTTCGATCGATGACAGTGAAAGCCGCTTCAGCTTCGTCGAGCGACGACGACGTCACGCAAGATGGCTTGATCGACTCGGTGCTCGAAAGCGAGGAACGACGCCGAGCGTTGCACCGAGAGCCCCGCTTGCTCGAGGAGGGACTCCAGGCTCTCGCGCCTCGCGACGAACGTGTTCCAGGCGATCCCCATCGCTCCGCCGGGACGCAGCGCTTCGCGCCACGCGGGCAGCGCTGCTCGCAAGAGCTCGAGAGGTTTGCGAGAAGACCCTTGCGACGCGGTTTGGCTGCCGTGTTGGACCCCGTAGGGTGCGTCGGTCACCAAGAGATCGAAGGAACGCGGAGGCAGCACGACACCGGTCGCGACGGTGTCGCCGTTGACGCACGTGACCGAGATGGTCTTGCCCGCCTTGTACGCTTCTTTGTCCGTACCGAGCACGAGATCGAGCTTCGCGCAGCCCTTCACCTTGCCGCGCTGAAACTGGTGCTTGAGTCGCTTGTCCTTCGCCCAGCGTTCGATGAAGACGGCGTACGCGTCGAAGGCTCGCTTGTCGATCTCGACGCCCGCGCAGTCGAAGCCATACATCAGGGCTTGAT
>JAEZYO010000466.1 GCA_023419055.1 Pseudomonadota bacterium
CCCTCGATGTTGCGACAGTACTCAAGTCCGAGCAGGAGATCGCCGGCCAGACTCAAGGAGGTGGCTCCGAGATCCGTGAAGCACTCCAGCTTCTGCGACAGGTAACAATCCGCCAAGCCGTCGAAGGCGTCGCAGCTCCACGCGAAGACGCTCCCGGTGCTAAAGCTCTGCTGCCCGCAAATGCGCAGCAGTCTTTGTTCACGGCGACCGGGTTGGTCGTCTTCGTCACTCGCCAGATCTACCTGCTGGACAGAAATGGACGCGTGATGACGGTCGGCGGACTGGAAACCGACTTGGGTGCGGCCCTTCCTCGCTTCAAGACCGAGCTTGGGCGTTCGGGGCTTGGGCCCGGAACCTACTTCGCCGCTCCGTTCACGCTCGGGTCACGGCAGGTAAACCTACAGCAGCAAGCTACCGTCGTGGTCCGAGTCGATGGCGGGGCTCCGCGTATCGTGGCCGGCAACGTCTTCCCCAAGTTCTTGCTCGAGGGGCTCGACTTCAAGGAGCGTATCGACGCGTCACTCAAGAGCGGTCTCGGCGTCGCCTTCATCGTCTCGCCCCACCTCAACAAGGGTGGGAGCTTGGGGCCCTCCGACCTGAACTTCCGCAACGTCCTGAAAGCGCTCGACGGGGCCAAGAAGTACATCGGTGACGAGGTCATGAAGGTCGGGCGGGCGATGCTCGAGCATCCCGAGCAGCTCGTCATCGAAAGCGTCAAGGGCAAAGCGCTCGCTGCGCTCGCGTCGCGCACCCCTAGCGCCGGCGCAGGCCTCGCCGCGTATCAGGCCCTCCTCCGCATGGGGTGGCTCGGCGAAGTCATCAGTGTCGCCGGCTTCGCTCGGACAGAGGACGAAGTAGATATTGCTTCGCAAGTCATCGCGGAGCAGGTCGCCGGTGACGTCATTTCCGGATTGATCGCCGCAGGTGTGCTCACTGGAAAGGCGGTCGCAGGCAGGATCAAGGGCAAGCGAGGTGTGCCCCCGACGGGTGGCGACGCGACGCCCGAACGGGGTGGACCTGCAGACCCTGCGAAACCAGCACCCGATGTCGAACCCTCCCCGGCCAAACCAACGACGCCAGCCTCGGGAGCTCCCGATGCGCCCCACACTGTCGACGAGGCACGAGCCGCCGCGCAACGTGGAAGCGCTCAGCCGGAGCCCGTCGCGGAGCCAGCGCGCCGCGGCACCGAGACGGAGACGCCGGAAAACGCTCGCACTCAGGTTGCTTCTTCGGGTGGGGGCGCGGCCGAAGCCTCCATCCTGGCGCAACGTCGCGTGACATTGGCTGGAGAGCCCCACTCGATCAGCGTTGTGCGCAAGGCCGACGGCCGACACGTGCTCACGCTCTGCAGCCCAAAACCTTGCGGCGAGTTTACGAGCGAGCTCGACAGACTCCTCGGAGAGCTCGGAGAAAAACATCCGGCGCGTGCCGAACTCCACCGCCTTCGTGAAGCGGCCCGAAACGCTCAAGCCGAACTCGACGCCGGGCGCCTCAAGCTAGACGCAGCTGGCGTCGAAGCAGACCGTATCGCCACGACACTGAACAACCTCAGCACCAAGCACTCAGAAGTCGGACGACTCCTCGTCATCGACAGGGCACTAGAACTGGCCGAACTCGCGCGACCGCTTCAGCATCTCGGTCGCCCCCAAGACGTCATCGAGGCGGCTCTCGATAGCCTCTCCCAAGCCGGGATCCCGCGCAAAGCGCTGGTTGAGGCCTTAGCTTCATTCAAGTCCGACAAGGACTTTCCTGAAGTTCGACGCCTCATCGACGACCTCGCCGCGGGTGGGCCTCAGACCGCCGCTCTGGCGGACTTCGTAAGCCGCCTGTCGCGAATCCGCAACGTTAAGGACGTTGACATCGCTCTTCCTGCCTTGCGTCGTGCCTTTGATCGCGGCGACGCCATCCTCGATCATGGAGACCTCCAGCCGACGAGGCTTTTGGAGACTGAAATTGGCCCCTGGGAACTGGCAGACGGCCGCCTTAGCTTCGGCGCAGCAAAGTTGCCAAAGGCGGTGACTACGAAATTCGACCGCGTCATCGACTTCGTTATCGAAGAGAAGAACGGAACTTTCCGGCTAATCCTCGGTAAGGGACACTCCGGACTGCCGAAGAAGCCAGCAAGCGTCTTTGCCGCGGGCGAATTCCGAGTGAACAAGGAGGGCATCATAGAAGCCGTCACCAACATCTCGGGCCACTACAGACCGACACGAGCTAATCTCGAACGCGCTATCCTATTCCTGCGCCAGCGCGGCCTACTTTCGTCTCAGCGAGCGATAACGATTGTGACCCACTAACGCACGAGACAGCCATGACCGAATCAGCTCACGCCCTACTCGAAAGCATGCGGAGTTATATTGACCGGCTGCCCGACGACGAGGAGAGGGTTTTGCCGTCAGACTATGCTGAAAAGGTCAAAGCTCTGGGAGAAGTTCCGTTCTTAGTCACAGCCTGTCGCGAACTGGCAGACTCTGAATTTTCCTCCTGGATGCTTCGGCTATCTTTCTGCTGGAAGGACCTTACGTTCCAAGAATGGCGAAGCGTGTTCCAGCAGATCTCAGAAGATCGTATCGCAGTATACCCCTTCGTTTGGTTCGCAACCGAAGCCCTAGCACTAGACGTTAGCGCGTTGGTGCGCTCAGATCCTGACCTCACCGAGATGGCCAGAGCCATATTCGCCAATGCATTCCCCAACGGAGCTCGTCCGATCGCTGATTCGCCCTGGTGGCAGGAGATGCTCGAGGAACGTGGGGTCGATCGCACGAGCATTATTCGGCGGCTCGCGATCGAAGGAGCACCAGTGAAGCTCCCGTGATCACTCGCTCATCGTACCGAACCGCGCAACCAAGAAGATGGCAAGACGACCACCCCCAGCTCGCCGCGGAGGCCACCGCGCGGAGCACCGCGCGCAGGCCGCTGGTGCGATGCTCCGCGACTCCGTCGAGGCGGCCGAGCACGGAGCGAGCACGGGCCGAGCAAGAGCTCGGGGGGTGGTGGCGCGGCCGCAGGCACCGCCAAGGACGCGCCGGTAGGGGGCAACAAGAAACCCGCCCCCTGGCGACCCGCTCCCAGCGGCAAAGGCTGGGAACCTCCTCCCCTGCCCAGCGCCGGAAAGGGCCCAATCCTCGCTTCACGCGCCGCAGCCTCACACGCGCCCCCCACCCCGAGCGTGAAGTTTGGCCAGATGCTCCGTTCCGTGCGCGCTACCGGCGGCGAGCCACTCGCCCCCTCCGTGCGCGCCTTCATGGAGCCGCGCTTCGGAAAAGACTTCGGCAACGTCCGCGTCCACCGCGACTCACGCGCCGACCAGCTCGCTCGGGACGTCGAAGCCAAAGCCTTCACCATCGGTCACGACGTCTTCTTCCGAAGAGGCGCCTTCGAGCCGGACTCTGAGAAAGGAAGGCACCTCCTCGCTCACGAGCTCACTCACGTCGTCCAGCAGGGACATGGCATGCGCGGCGTGCAGCGCGAGATCTTGCAGCGCGAGGAGGCGAGCGCCGACAAACCGTCAGGCGAAGAACGCTTGG
>JAEZYO010000051.1 GCA_023419055.1 Pseudomonadota bacterium
CCGGTGGTACGGCGGAGCCGGGCGCCGGCGGCGCAACGGGCAGCGGTGGTGCAACGGGAGGCGGTGGCGGCGCAACGGGGAGCGGCGGCAGCGCCGGCAGCCCTCCTGTCGTCGTGGAGCGGCCACCACTCGTGACTTCGAGCCAAGGCTCCGCGTGCGCGCCCACGCTCGAAGGCTGCTCGTACTGGAAGATGGACGGCGCCGTCACCGATTCCACGGCGACCGCCGACGTGACCGTCAGCGACACGACCAAGCAGGTCTTCACGGGCTTTGGCGGCTCCTTCAACGAGGAAGGCTGGCAGGTTCTCTCGCAGCTCACCGCGGCCGAGCAGACCAAGGCGCTCCAGTTGCTTTTCGACGCCGCCGACGGCGCGAAGTTCGTCTATGGGCGCATTCCGATCGGAGCGAGCGATTACGCTGTGGCGCCGCGCTACTCGCTGAAGGAGTCGTCTTCGGCGGCCTTCTCGATCGATCGGGACAAGGAACTCTTGATCCCGTACATCAAGGCCGCTCAGGCCGTGAGCTCGAGCATCCACTTCTGGGGTAGCCCCTGGTCTCCCCCACCCTGGATGAAGGACAACAACGCTTACGACGGCGGCAACATGAAGGACGACGCCGCGGTCCTTCAGGCCTTCGCCGAGTACCTGGCGAATTTCGTTCAAGAGTACGGAAAGGAGGGCATCCCCATCGAGGCCATCCATCCGCAGAACGAGCCCGGTTACCAGCAAAGCTATCCCTCGTGCGGCTGGCCGGGGAACCTGATGGCCAAGTTCATCGGGCAGTATCTCGGTCCTAAGTTCCAGGAGCTCGGCATCACCGCCGAGATCTTCATCGGAACGATGTCGAACTCGACCTCCGACGCAACCCTCCTGCAGGGCGTGATGAACGACGCCACGGCCAAATCCTTCATCAAGGGTTACGGGCTTCAGTGGGGCATGCTGAGCGTCTACGGCAACCTGGGGCTCGATCCGTCTTTGAAGATTTGGCAGACCGAGCACAAGTGCGGCAACTACCCGTTCGGTGGGCAATCTCTGCCGCCCGGCATTCCGGGGAGCATCCAATCTCACAAGAACCCCGCTCCGAACGACCATGCGTACGCGGAGGAGAGCTGGGGTTACATCCGCGAGTGGATCAAGAAGGGCGTGAACTCGTACTCCGCCTGGAACATGGTGCTCGACAGCGTCGGCGTCGGCGAGATCGACACCACGCGGATCTGGGCACAAAACGCGCTTTTGACCGTGGACCTCTCGGGCAAGAAGCTCAACCTCACGCCCACCTATTTCGTGTTCCGCCACGTCTCTCAGTACGTAGATCCAGGCGCGACGCGTCTCGACACGAGCGGTGGCGACGCGCTCGCCTTCAAAAACCTCGACGGCAGCATCACCACGATCATCTATAACTCCGGCGCGGCCAAGGATTTCACGGTCGCTGTCGCAGGGAAGAAGGTCTCGTTCGCGATGCCGTCACGAGGATGGGCCACGTTGAACGTGAAGCCCTGATCGGAGCGCGCCAACCCTAGAGAATTGCCGGGCAATGTCCGGCGCTATTCCACTAGCTCGAGGGCCGTTGCAGTATGCGGCGCCCATGTCGCTGCGCTTCGCTCTTCGTCCGCGCATTCGCTTGCACGCGGACGCGGAACCGCCGCGACGCTCGCGCCGCAGGCTGCCAGCAGTGGTGTTCCCGATTGCGGGCTACTGGCTCGGCATGGCGGCGCTGACGCACGCGGTCATCCTCGTGGGGAGGGGCGAGGCAGCCGAGTGGGGCGAACCGAGCGCGTCCGAGTTGAGCGAACCGAGCGCGTCCGAGGAGGAGCCCCCGGCGACTCACTACGAGCCCGCGATCGAGCCCGCGCCTCTCCCTGCGCCACCGGAGCCGGAACCCGCGCCCGTCGCTGCTGCGCCCCCGAGCGCGCTCGCGGAGCCCGCCGTTTCGGAGCCGGAGGAAGAAGAGGCGGGCCCTTCGCTCGGAGCGCCGCCACCCCCACCTCGAGAGCCACGCCGCGCCGAAGCCGCGCCGCGAGCGCCGCTCGTCGCCGCGGTGGAGGACCCCGTCGAACGGGATGAGCCGCCGCGCAGGGTCCCCGAGCCCGAAGCACCGACCCCGACTTCGCGTGATTCAGTGCCGATTTCGAGTGGGCTACCGAGCTGCGAGGCGGTGCTTCAGGCTTCCACTCAGTCGATGGATTTCGAGGGCGCGCGCTCGCGCACTCCGGATCTCCCCGACGAAGCCTTCTCGCGAGTGCTGAATCACGGCGGCTACCTATCGGGCTGCTCGATCCCGGACGGCACGGCGCTCGACATCTGCGTGGCGGTACAAGCCGGTCAGGTGCGAGGCGTGAGCGTTGCTGCGCACCCGCCGAGCGCCGCGGTCAGCGGCTGCGTGGCCCGAGCGGTAGCCCGCCTCCGGTTCCCACACAGTCCGCGCCTCGACGTCGCGCGCACGCACTTCGACGCCCTGCGCTGAGCCGCGCCCGCGGGTCTAGGAACGAGGGTCGCCGATGCGTCCCATGAAGAGCACCGCGTCGAGCTGCTTGTCACGGATCAGGAACAAGAACGGGCGGTCCACGTGAAAGAGGACGCTGGGGCGAGCGCTCTTGGTCCTCATGGCCACGCCGGTAGCGGCGGCCGCGACCGTCCCCGCTTCGTCCACGCGGACGCGCGCGCGGTGGTAGACGTCGTCGATCCAGAGATCGGAAGGTCCCCCCGCCATCCCCGAGAAGTCCGCCTGGCTCGAGAATGCGAGCGGCATACCCAAGCGCGAGAGCACGGGCTTCAACTTCGCGGGGCCGTAGTCGACGCTGAAGCGCGGCAGCATGACACGCAGCTCGGCTGGTTCGAGCGCTCGAAATAGGTTCGTCAGCGTCGCGGCCGTGAGCGACTCTTCGAGCTTCGGCAACCCTGCTGCTTCGCGCGGCAGTAGGAACACCATGCTGAAGCGATCCCCCGTGTAGTCGAGCTCGAGCGCACGAACGCCGACGTCCGGGAGCTCCGCGTGTCGCGCCGGAACGACGCCCTGCATGGTCGGTACCTGCACGCTCTGGCCGCTGGCCAGCGAGAACTGAGCGGGCTGAGTCAGCTTCTCTTCGAACTTCGTGACCCAGGTGCCCTTGAAGTAGGCCGCGTTGACCAGCACCACGCGGGTGTTCGAGTCGATGCTTCCCGAAGGCAAGAGCTCCTTGATCTCTCGGTGCGTGGCCTGCTCCACCCACGCGTTGACGCGCTGCTCTGCCTGCCGCGAGGCTCCGAAGTCGATGGATTCGGAGCCCGCAGCGTAGTTTTCTTGCAACAGGGTGAGGAACTCTCGTCGCAGCGGGTACGAGCGCTGCACGAAAATTCGATTCGCGAGGGAGAGCGTGGGGCCGCCTTTCTCGCTCTTCCAACCCGCCGTGGTCTTGCGAAACTCGGCGTGCGCGTTCTGTTGCGGGACGTCCACTTGGAGTGCGGTCGCCATTTGAGCAGACGTGGCACCGCGGCTTCCCGCCCAGGTCATCGCGAGCGCCTGCTGAACGCTTGCGGCGGACAAGGCAATGTTGTCCGCGCCGGGTAGCTCACGGTTGCAGGCTCAGCGTGAAGGCGCGGTTCCAGCTGGCGGCAGTACCCGGCGCTGGCACGGACGCGGACGGCGTGGCCGACGTGTCGGGCGAGGTCTCGACGCTTCCCCGCACGGAGGAGTCAGGTGCGGCGCTCGCGTCCTCGGGCGCATCGGCGGAAGGCGAAGCGCCGGCTTCGGTCCCGCCCCCGGAAACTCGGCTCTGCGGCTTGGCTTGGCAACCGAGAAGGAGCGCAAAAATACCAGCGAGTAGAGGAAGCCGTCTCATGCCGTTCCGAGCGTGAGACGGCTGGCCTTCGAAAACGTTCTACGTCCGCCCTCGTTTTCGCACGAGCTTGCGTTCGGTGGGGTTACGGCGCCGCCCAGTTGCCGCTCGCGCAGTTCGCCTGCGCGGCCGCCGCGTTGGGGAAGAGAATGGACTGGTAGTAGTACATCTTCACCTCGGTCGTGGTCCCAGCGAACATCGTGCAGACGCCGAGGAGCTTGGTGACCCCGCAGTGTGCCGTGGAGTACGTACCCGGACAGGTGCTCTGCGCCACCGCCTGAGTGTAACTCGAGCCGACGTAGTCGTTGCACACGGAGGGCTGGCCGCCGACGACGGAGAGCGTGCAGCTGCCCGCGGTGGGCGCACACGTCAAAAAGGTATAGGTGCCGGTCCAGGTGCCCCAGACGCCGTCGTTGCAGGTGCGAGTCTGTTCTTCCTGCTCACACGTGCTCCCGTTCGGTACCGAAGCGGCCTTGTACCTGATGCGCGACTCGGTGCCGCCGTGAGCGACACCGTCGCAGCTCGCGGGTTCGGCGACCGTGCAGGATTCGTTCTTGTAAGTGCCGTTCCAGGCTCCCCAGACCCCGTTGTCGCAAGTGCGCGTCTGCGTCTCGCTCACGCAAGCGCTGCCGAACGGTACGTTCGCGGATTGATAGCGGGTGCGAGACTCGACGTCTCCGTGGGCGGTGCCATCACAGCTGGCCGGAGGATCGACGGTGCAGCTTTCGAATTCGAAGGTGCCGGTCCAGTCGCTCAAGGTACCGTTGGTGCAGGTCTGGCTCTGAACCTCCTTCTGGCAGGTTTGCCCGTAGGGAACCGTTGCCGTTTCGTACCGCTCTCGCGTCAGCGTCGTACCGTGTGGCGCTTCGGCGCAATCCACCGGCGGCGTGACCTCACAGCTTTCATAGGTGTAGGAGCCGGTCCACTCGGTCCAGACCCCGTCATTGCAAATCTGGCTCTGCGACTCCTCCTGGCATGCCTCGTTCCAGGCCACTGCTCCCGCGAGGTAGCGGGTCCGCGTCCGCACCTCGCCGTGAGCTCCGCCTTCGCAATCGGCGGCTGGGCCTACCGTGCAGGCGCCGAAGGTGTACGTGCCGGACCATTCACCGAGCGCGCCGTTTTCGCAAAGCGCGGTCTGCGTCTCCTCGGTGCAGGTCTCGCCGTACTCGACGGTCGCGGTGAGGTAGCGCACCCGCTCGGCGCTCTCACCATGCGGAGTGTCGCCGCAAGCGGCCGCAGGGAGCACGCTGCACGCTTCTTCGACGAAGGTTCCGCTCCAAGCGCCCCACTCCGAATCGCTGCAGGTACGGGTCTGTTCCTCCGAAGTGCACGTGTCGCCATACGCAACGGTCGCCGCTTCGTAACGGACTCGGCTTTCCGACTCCCCGCTCTCGGTCTCTCCGCAGTTTCCTTCCGGGCCCGTGACGGTACAGCTCTTGGCCTCGAACGAGCCACTCCAAGTGCTCCAGCCGTCCTCCGTGCAGGCCCGAGTTTGCTCTTCGGAGACGCACGCTTCGGGCGCGCTCACGTCTTCCTCCGAGTAGCGTGTGCGGCTCTGCTCCTCTCCGAGCTTGGCCCCGTCGCAAGTGGGGCTCGGAGCGCCGCCACCTTCACCTCCATCGTCGCTCCCGCCGCCGGAGGCACCCGTGGCGCTTCCGCCGCTGCCGCCGGCCATGTCTGTCTCACCGCCAAAGCCCGCGGTTCCTGCGCCGCCGCCAGGCGACTGCGACGCGGATTCTCCACAGGCCAGCGCGAGGAGCGCGCCACCGAACGATAGACCCCAGAACGAGCTGATTTTCATCGAATACCCCATAGCTTTGCACTCCAACCGAAAACGGGCGCGGAGCCTCGCAGCATCCGGCGAGGCTTGTCAAACGGCTTCGTGAGCCCGCGGACGAATTGGTGCACCGCGGCGCAGCGGCAGTGACGGATGGGACCAGAGCCAGGTCCCGACGTCCGCCACCTTTGCCTCTCACCTCTCCAGCTTTCCTAGGCTTAGCTTTGGCGCGCTAGCCGGCGAAAGAGTCGAGTGCCACGATGTGACAATCAACGAAGCACCTGAAAGACGGAGTCTTGGTCGCACCCGAACGCCCTCTCGGCCGAAAGGCTTACTTCAAGATCGCGCACCTCCCGGGCTCGCGGACAGGCTCCTCCGATCGCACTACGCCACCGGAGCTCGCCGAGCGCTGCCTCGTCGCCGCGCGTCCCGGTGAAGAGGTGCTCGTGCAGGAGAAGCTCGACGGGTCTTGCGTCGCCGTTGCGCGCCTGGGGGACGCCATGCTCGCGCTCGGCCGAGAAGGCACCCTCGCGGCATGCTCGCAGAACCCCGGGCGACGGATGTTCGCGGCCTGGCTCGAGCAGCGTGCGGGCTCGTTTCGCGAGCTGCTCCGCCCCGGCGAGTGGCTCGTGGGCGAATGGCTCGCGCTCGCGCATTCGACCCGCTACGCGCTCCGCCACGATCCATTCGTCGTCTTCGACGCCTTTCATGAAGGGCGACAGTGGACGACCGACGAGCTCGATGCGCGTGTGAAGGGCGCGTTGCCCCGTCCGGCGCTTCTGCACCGCGGCGGCGCGCTCGGCATCGCGGCCATGCTGGAACGGCTGGGGCCAGGCGGCCACGGCGCGGTGGAGCCGCCGGAAGGCGCCGTCTGGCGCATCGAGCGCAGAGGGCGCGTCGTCGGCATGGCCAAATACGTGCGCGGTGACAAAGTGGACGGCTCGCTCCTCCCCGAGAATTCCGGACGCGAAGCGGTTTGGAACTTCAAGTTGTGAAGACGGTCACCTTCATCACGGGTAACGGCTGGAAGCACGAAGAGGCGAAGCGGCTCTTGTCGGGGCTCGACGTCGAGCGCGCGCGCCTCACGCTCGCCAAAGGAGACTCCGGGGAGTTGGAAGCAATGGCTCGAGCTCGCGTGCTCGACGGCTTCGAGCAGCTGCGAGCACCTTGCTTCGTCGAAAATACCGGCATGTTCTTGGAGTCGAACCGGGCGCTCGCCGGTGCGCAGGTGAAGGAGCTCCTGCGAGAGCTCGGCCCCGCCGCCTTCACCGCGCGTTTCGGCGGGCTCCACGGCGTGACCCGCGTGGTCGTGGCGTATACGGAAGATGGCCGGAGCGTGAAGCTCTTCGTGGGCGAAAGCTCGGGGACCGTAGCCGACGCGCCGCGCGGCGAGCAGGGCTATGGTTGGGATAGCGTTTGGATCCCGGACGGCTTCGAGCGCACTCTCGCGGAGCTCAGCGGCTCGAAATACGTCGTCAACATGAGGCTCGTGCCCTTTCTCGAGCTCGCCGCCGAGCTCAGGGGTACGGGCTTCGACGGCGTTTTCGAGTCGCACGTTACCGTCGCCTCTTGCGACGAGGTGGAGTTCGCGAAGACGTGCGACGCGCTCGGCGTGAAGGCGCTTTTCATCTCGTTGCCGCGCGGCCGTGTTGCGCGCCAACCGATGACGGGTGCGCACCATCGCGGCCCGTTGCATGAAGTGATGCTCGTCGTGCACGAGCTGGCTCGCGATCTGGCGCGAGCCGGCTTCGAGGTCATCCGCACCAAGGTGGAGGCCGTCGGTGCACATCGGGATCTGCCGCTGACCGACGAGGTCGCTGCGCGGGCACCGCGCACCAACTACTTCGAACACCACGCCAAGGTCGTCCTGCCTTCTCTCGAAAGTGAGGCCGAAGTCGCGCGCGCCTTCGTCGCGCTCGGAGCGTACCTGTCACGCGGTGCACCGCGCGCAGACGGGGTCGAGG
>JAEZYO010000074.1 GCA_023419055.1 Pseudomonadota bacterium
ATCGACGGCATCACGGTCGCGAAGCTCGAGGAGGGCGGCGAGACCATCCAGCCGCTCGCCGACCGCATCCTCGGCCGCGTGGCGCTCGACGACATCGTCGATCCGATCTCGGGTCAGGCGATCATCACCGCGAACAGCGAGCTCGACGAGGACCAGGTGCGCGCCATCGAAGAGGCGGGCATCGAAGAGGTCGTCATCCGCTCGGTGCTCACCTGCCAGACCCGCCGCGGCGTGTGCGCCATGTGCTACGGCCGCGACCTCGCGCGTGGCTACCGCGTCAACATCGGCGAGGCCATCGGCATCATCGCGGCGCAGTCGATCGGCGAGCCCGGCACGCAGCTCACCATGCGCACCTTCCACATCGGTGGTGCGGCGGCGCGCGGCAAGATCGAGCAGAGCTCGCTCGAGACGCGCACCGAGGGCATGGTCCACCTCAGGAACGCGCAGCTCGTGCGCAAGCGCGACGGCACGGTGGTGGTGATGAACCGCCACGGCGAGCTCGTCGTGATGGACGACACGGGTCGCGAGCGCGAGCATCACCGCCTGGTGTACGGCGCGGTCCTCAAGGCCGAAGACGGCGAGCGCGTGAAGGCCGCCCAAATCGTGGCCGAGTGGGATCCCTTCGCCTCTCCGATCCTCACCGAGGTCGGCGGCGTCGTGCAGTACGGCGACCTGGTCGAGGGCGTCACCGTCATCGAGAAGGTCGACGAGGTCACGGGTCTGTCGCGCAAGATCGTGATCGAGAGCCGCGCGGCGGATCTCCGCCCGCGCATCTCGATCGTCGACGCGGAGACGGGCGAGCCGGTGAAGCTCCCCGGAACCGAGCTCGACGCTCGCTACCTCCTGCCGGTCGGCGCGAACATCGTGGCGCTCGAGGGTGAGCAGATCACCCCCGGCGAGGCGATCGCGAAGATCCCGCGCGACACCACGAAGGTGCAGGACATCACCGGCGGTCTGCCCCGCGTCGCCGAGCTGTTCGAGGCCCGCAAGCCGAAGGATCACGCCATCATCAGCGAGATCGACGGCCAGGTCTCGATGGGCAAGGACACCAAGGGCAAGCGCAAGGTCGTCATCACCCCGTACGGCCTGGACGGCGCGCTCCAGCCGGATCAGGCGCGCGAGTACCTGATCCCCAAGGGCAAGCACATCCAGGTGCAGGCGGGCGATCACGTCCGCGCCGGCGACCCGCTGCAGGACGGCCCCGCGAACCCGCACGACATCTTGCGCGTGAAGGGCGAGAAGGAGCTCGCGGCTTGGCTCGTGAACGAAATCCAGCAGGTCTATCGCCTGCAGGGCGTCGGTATCAACGACAAGCACATCGAGGTCATCGTGCGCCAGATGCTCCGCCGCGTTCGCATCAAGGAGGTCGGTGACACCAACTTCCTCATCGACGAGCAGGTGGAGAAGCACGTGTTCGAGCGCGAGAACTCTCGCGTCCTCGAGCGCGGCGGTCAGCCCGCGGTGGCCGAGCCCATGCTGCTCGGCATCACCAAGGCGTCGCTCTCGACCGAGTCCTTCATCAGCGCCTCCTCGTTCCAGGAGACGACGAAGGTCCTCACCGAGGCGGCCATCTGCGGCAAGACCGACGATCTCCGCGGCATCAAGGAGAACGTCATCATGGGCCGCCTGATCCCGGCGGGCACCGGACTCCCGGCGTACAAGCGCCTGCAGGTGGTGGTCGACGAGAAGGCGCCCACCTACGCGCCGCCCATGTACACGCGAGTCGTCCCCGCGGAGCTCGCGGCGGTCGGCGAAGAGTAAGAGCAAGCAGCGACGCGGCTCATCGGAGCCGAACGACGGCGCGCTGGTCCTAGACCGGCGCGCCGTTGCTTTTTGTGCTCGCCGAAGCGGAGGCGCGCGTCCGATCATCGTCCCCCGTCGTTGCGCGAGTCCGCCCACCGCGTACGAGTCCTCGGCGCTGACAGCGCGAGCCTCGGCGTGCATTTCGCCGCGGCGCAGAGCTCTGCTGAAGCGCGAAGCGGGCCGCGGCTTTCGTCTGCCGAGGATGGTGAGGAACGAACGCAGGCGTTCTTACCCTCCCCGGATCACGAAGCGCTTCGACGAAAGAGTACGCGAATGCGTAACCTCGCGATGAAGAACTCCATCGATCGTGAGAACGCGCACGCGATTCGTCGATGCGGTGATTGACGCTCACGATCGCCCATTGAGAACCGCAAACGGCGCCTTAAAGTTGTCCAGCATGGCAAATTGGGGTCGTTGGTTGGTTCTAGCGGCGGCGATGAGCGCGTTCTCCTGCGTGCCGCCCGCAGGGTCGTTTGCGCCGGATCGATTCGCGCACAACGAGTATCCGTACGAGGTCCACTACGTGGAGGACGGGCCGAAGAACCTCCTCGGGGAGGACTGGCGGCTCGACAACTACGTGTGGACGCGCGGGACGCCCACGGACGAGAAGCGGGGGAGAGAGTACTTCGTCACGCGTGAGTACGATCTCGACGACGACGGCGACGCCGACGTGAGGCGCGACGAGCCTTACTACGATCTCTTGCTCGAGCATCGAAGGAAGGACGCCGTCATTTGGCTTCGCAGCGTGCCCATCTCGAACGACGACCGGGAGAAGGACCTCTCCGTCTTCGCGCGGAATTACGTCGAAGCTGCGAGCGGCTCCACTAGCGCCCTCGTGAGATTCGGCCTCGACGGCCCGGTACGCGGCGCCGGCAAACGCCTCGCGTCACGGGTCTTGAGCCAGGCAGGCTGCAGTATCGCGCTCTCCCCTGCGTATCGCGTCGATTTCGAAGTGGCCAACGTCGATCAGCGCGACCTTACTCCGGGCGCGCGCTGGACCAGGAACAGGGTTGTCCTCTTGCGCACGCCCTTCCGGCACGTGCCTTCACCGGAAGAGCACAAGGACATCAGCGTGCCGGTCGTGATGCTGGCTGGCTTGCGCGCCGCTCCCGAAGACTTCGAAGCGCTCTCGGCGGACTTCGATCGCCTCCTCGATCGCATCGTGATCGCGGAATCCGACTACGAGCTGACACAGGCATCGCCCGTCGCCCAGTCGTGCCGCGTGGAACCCGTGGAGCTCGCTCGAGCTTCGACGACGCCGAAGGCCCACAAGGTGAAGAAGCCGCGAAAGGGGCCACCGGCCGAGGAGCAAGCCTCGTCGATCGTCGCGACGGACGCCGGTGGAGGGACGACCCGCAGCGCGGCGGCCTTCACTGGTACGTCCCCGAGCTCGACGGCAGCCGCCACGGCAGCGCCGGCGGTCTCTCCGGTGCCAGCGGCTGCCGCACCTGCCGAGACCGATCCGGAAGAAGGCCACGGCTTCTGAGCGAGCGCTAACCCACGAGGGTATCGCGCTGGGCCGCTGACGGCGTGGCGGCGCGCAGGCGCCCAGTCGTGCTAGCGCGGGGAGGGGGACTTGTGGGCGGTCCGGGACTCAATTATGGGTCCCGGACATGGTGAATCGGGGTTCTTGGGCGGCGTTGTTGGCAGGGGTGCTCCTCCTTTCGTGCGGAAGGCCGCCGGCGGGGACCTTCACACCAGATCGCTTCGTTCATCCGGAGTACCCGTACGAGGTCCGCTACCTGTACGAC
>JAEZYO010000606.1 GCA_023419055.1 Pseudomonadota bacterium
GCCAACCAGGCCCATGTCCTGGAGGCTTTGCTCGCGCTCGGGGTCGCCACGCGCGCCGAGCTCGCCAAAGCGACCGCCATGAGCCAGCCGACCGCGGGCAAGATCGTGGACGAGCTCATCAGCGCGCGCGTGATCGAAGAGCTCACGAACGACGAGACGCGCCCGTCCGGCGTCGGGCGACCCGGCAAGCAGCTCCGGCTAGCTCGCGGTGAACCGCGTTTCGTCTTGATCGAGCTCGGCGTCGAACGCACGCGCCTGCTCGCGGCGCCGCTCGCGCCGAGCCAAGAAGAGCGCTGGGACGTGGAGTTCGAGACTCCGGCGAGCGAAGCGGGTTGGCTCGAGGAGCTCGAGAAGCATGCGCGCCACCTGCGTTCCGGCAAGTGCTCCGGCGTCGTCATGAGCGTCCCCGGGATGATCGACGAACGGACCGGCAACATCTTGCTCTGCCCCAACTTGCACTGGGCGGAGGGGGTGAGCCTCGGTGAGCGCTTGCGGGATCTGTTCGGCGCGCGCGTGGAGCTCTTGCAGGAGGTCCAGGCGCTCTCGCTCGGACAGCTCGCAGAGCGCCCCACCGAACAGGACTTTTTGCTCGTCGACGTCGGTGAAGGTATCGGCGGTTCGATCGTGCTCGGAGGGAAGCCCTTTCAGGGCCCCCAGCCGTTCGCGGGCGAGCTCGGCCACACGCCGATCCCCGGCAACACGCGCCCTTGCGGCTGTGGCGGGAGCGGCTGCCTGGAGACGCTGATCGCGGAGCCACACCTGTTGCAGGCGTTCCGTTCCGCAGCGGGCGAGCCCGAGCTCTCGCTCGGTGATCTCGAGCGCGTGCTCGATCATGGCGAGCCGCCGCGCTGGCTCGCCGAGGCCCTGGACGCGACAGCCATGTGTGTCGTGGGGTCGCTCAACGTGTTCGGGCTCGCTCGCGTGGTCTTGACCGGCGCGCTCGGGCGCCTGCCCGAGCCGGCGCGCCAGCGGCTCGCCTCGACGATCGAAGGCTCGGCGCTCTGGAGCCGCTTCGACCGCGTGCGCGTCGAGTTCGCGCCGCGCCGGCGAGCGCGTGGTCTCGGGATGGCGGCGTTCCAGCGCATCGTGGTCCCGACCGACTGGGCTCGCAGCAGCCTGAGCCCGGGCAAAGCCTCGGCGTAGGCGACCTCGCGCCCGGCTTCGCAGCCCGCGAGCCCGAGGGTCATACTAGGGGGATGAAGCGGTTCAAGGCCACGGTCATGGGCGGTTCCGGGTTCGCCGGCGCGGAGCTCGTGCGGCGCCTGCTCTTGCATCCCGACGTCGAGCTCGTGCGCGTCGGCGCGGCGGATCACGTGGGCGAGCCGTTGAGCTCTGCCCTGCCCCACCTCGAGGGGCTCACCGAGCTCGCGTTCGAGAACCTGTCGCCCCGCGAAGCTGCCCGCGACGTCGACGTCGTGCTCATGGGGTTACCTCACAAGGCGAGCGTCGAGCTGGTCGAAGCCGCGATCGAGACCGGAGTGCGCGTCATCGATCTCTCGGGCGCGTTCCGGCTGAAGGATCCCGAAGCGTATCGTCGCTTCTACGGTGAGGCGCACTCGCGCCCGGACCTCTTGGGAGAGTTCGTGTACGGCCTCCCCGAGCTCAACCGCGAGCGGCTAAAGGGCGCGCGCTGGGTCGCGTCGCCCGGCTGCTTCGCGACGTGCATCGAGCTCGGACTCCTCCCGTTCGCGCGAGCCGGGCTACTCGCTGGTCCGATCCATACCGTGGGGGTGACGGGATCGAGCGGGAGCGGCGTGACGCCGACCCCGACCACGCACCACCCCGTACGCGCGGTGAACCTCCGGACCTACAAGCCGCTCGACCACCAGCACGTGCCGGAGATCGAGCGAGTGGTCCGCGAGGCGGGCGCGACCGATCCTCTGCTCTCCTTCATTCCCGTATCCGCGCCGCTGACGCGCGGGATCTTCGCGACGTCGTTCTTCGAGGTGCCGGACAGCGTCGCTCCTGAGGCCCTATCGGAAACGCTCGCCGCCGCCTACCGGCACGAGCGCTTCATACGCGTCCCGAAGAAGCGACAACCGGAGGTGGTCGCGGTGGCGGGCTCGAACTACGCGGAGGTGGGTCTCGTCGCGGGGGAGGTCCGCGAGGGCCGGCGGGTGGTCAGCGTGTTCTCGGCGCTCGACAACCTGATCAAGGGGGGCGCGGGTCAGGCGATCCAGAACATGAACTTGATGCTGGGTTTGCCCGAGCACACGACGCTCGAAGATCCCGGCGGTTACCCCTAGCGTCACGGAGCGAGGCAGCGCTCGCCGAAGCTCGTCAGGCCTTCGCGTTGGGCCGAGCTCAGCTCGGGCAGCTTCAAGAGGTCACCGAGGACGCTCTTGGCCTTCTCCCGGTCACGGAGCGCGCAAGCCACGGTCAGGCGGTTGCGGAGCGCTTCTCGACGCACGCTTCCGATCGGCACGGGGCGCTCGAGCGCGAGGTCGAGGTGGTGCGCCGCCTCGAGGTAACGCCCCCGCAGCATCAGATTGCGGCCGATCAGGTACGACGACACCCCCTGGTCCGGCTCGCGCTCGCCCCAGAGCCCGAGCAGCGGCGCGGCGACGTCCCAAGAGGCGCCGAGCTCCGAGTCGCCCACCAGAAGCGTGGAGACGGCCTCGTAGGCGAGCCCTTCGCGCGCCCAGCGCTTGACGTCGAGCGTCCTCGAGCGCCCCTCGTCGAAGACCACGCGACTCGCCTCCGCGTAAAGCTTTTCGGCCTCGTCCGTGCGGCGATCGGCGAACTCGAGATCACCCGCGGCCTCGAGCGCGGACGCCTGCTCGATCTTGGAAAGGTCCTTCGACGTCGAGAGCTCGATGAACCTCCGCCAGGCTTCCCTTTCGTCCCCCTGTCGCTTGGCGCAGTTCGCGAGTCCGAAATGAGCGCCCGTGTGGTGTCGATCGAGCCGCAAGACCTCGCGGTAGCGCTCGGCGGCCTCCTTCCAGTCGCCGACCGAGAGCCGCTGTTCGGCCTGACCGTAGAGGCGATCGACGATGCGCGGGCAGCGGCGCGCGAAGAAGGCCGGTCGATCGAAGCGCGCTCGCGCGGTCTCGAGCGATTTCTCGGGGAGCGGAAGCCTCCTCAGATCGGCGAGGAAATCGCGCTCGAGCGCGGCGAGATCTTTGCCCCCGGTGAGCGACGCGAGGTCGGCGCCGCCGTACCACGCGCGCACCTTGGGCATACCGAAGCGCTCAGCGAACCAGTTCACGAAGCTGCCGGCCACCGTGTAGGCGCGCGAGGACGGCTGCCCGAGGAAGCCGAGGCGAAAGAGCCGCTCGAGCTCGGGCAAAAGCTCGAGCCGCTGCATGGCGGCTGCCCACTCGAGGCTCGTGAGCTCCTCGTCTTCGTCCGGCGCCGCGGCGACGGCGATCCCCTCGATACGCCCGGGATCCGGGATCCAGCCGCCGAGGGGGCCGGCGACCTTGAACGGCCCCTCTCCGAAGCGCCCCGCGATCACGTGCGCGAGCTCGTGCCGAACGACCGGATGCGGGTACGACGACTGTTGGAGGTACACCTCCTCGCGCCAGGGCTTCGCGATGTACGTGCGTGACGCGCCCATCAAGCGTCCCTTCTCCGCGTCGGAGGCGAAGAGGTAGACCTTGATCTTGTCGGGCCCCCGAACGCCGAAGTAGCGCTCGAGCTGAACCACCTGAGCGTCGCAGTCCTTCACGAAGAGATGCAGGTCGCGCTCGAGGATCACGCTCGAGTACACGACGTCGCAGCGCTTGCCGCTGCTGCGGCGACCGAGCGCCTCTTCGATCGAGCGACTGGTCGAGTAGTGTCCGAGCTCGGGGCCGTGCGCGGAGTGGACCAGGCTCGCCACGAGCGCGCCCGCCCCCAAGACGAACAGCCCAGGGCGGCCGATCCAGCGGAATTTCGGACGACTCTGGGGGTCGAGCTCGAGGTGCTCCGCAAGCGCGAGCGCAAAAACGAGCGTGGCCGCCGATCCGATTCGATACGTGACGAGCGACAAAAACGGATCGATGACGGTGTCGTAGAGCGGCCCGGAGAAGTACCCGAAGAAAGGGTCGAACGCGAAGACCATCGGGCTCGTGTAGAAGCGAACCAGGCTCACGACGATGCCGCCGAGGGGCCCCGCGAGCGCCAGAACGACGGCAGCGGTGCGACGCTGCCAGCGCTTCTTCACCCGCGCAGCCGCGAAGCCGACCAGCGTGCCCCACGCCGCGCCGACGAGCGCACCGCAGGCGGGCCCGAGCAAGAACAGCCACAGGCCCTCGCCGGGATCACAGAACCCGACGCGGACGCCGTGGAGAAGGAGAAGCAAGAAGCCGATGCCAGCGAACAGCGCCGCGCTGGCGAGGCTCTCGGCGAGCGCTCGGGCAGGCGCGACCGGCTTCGACGCGACGGCGAGCGCCGCCGCGATGGCGCCCGCGGCGGGCAGCACTACTCCGGCCAAGAGCGCCGCTTCGTAGCCGGGCCCGCCGAACTGCGGCAGAAACCCGCTCGCGCCGAGCAGCAGGGCGACGACGAGCGCCGTCGCCCTCCGGGGGGTCCCGAGCTTCACGCTCGGGGTCCCGAGCTTCACGCCCTGACTTCTCCGCTCGGTGCAGGAGTCAGCTGATCATCGTCCTCGGCGTCACCCGACTCGGGCTCGGCGAGCACGAGCGGGAGCACCTCGTCCACGCGGTTTACCAGCGTAATGTCGATGTCGTTCCGGACTTCGGCCGGGACTTCCTCGACCTCGACGCGGTTCTTTGCCGGGACGATCACCTTGCGCACGCCGGCGCGGTGCGCGGCCAGGATCTTGTCCTTCAGGCCCGGAACCGCGAGCACGTTCCCGCGCAGGGTGATCTCTCCGGTCACCGCCACGTCCGGGCGGCACGGCGCGCGAAGCAGGAGCGACGCCACGGCGACGAACATCGGCAAGCCGGCGTAGGCCGCGTCGCGTGCGTGCCCGCCGCGCGGCACGTGGAGGTGGAGGTCGATGGCCTTGAGCCACTCCGGATCCAGCCCCAGCCGGTCCGCTCGCGAGCGCACGAACGAGACCGCGGTGGCAGCCGACTCCTTCATCACGTTGCGCATGCTGCCGGTGATGAAGATCTCGCCCTTACCCGGCATCTTCGTCGCTTCGACGATCATGAGATCGCCGCCGCTGCTCGAGAAGGAGAGCCCGACCGCGACGCCGGGAGACAGGCGCCGCTCCGCGATCTCCGGGTGATAATGCTCCGGGCCGAGCAGCTCGCGCACGAGCTCGGCCGTGACGGCGAGCCCCTGGATGGTGCGCCCCTCCGCGAGCTTGACCGTGATGTCGCGGCAGACCGCGGCGATCTCGCGCTCGAGGTTCCTGACGCCCGCTTCGCGCGTATAGAAATCGACGATGGCCTCGATGCCTTCGCGTTCGAAGCGGACCTGCTCCGGGGAGAGGCCGTGCTCCTTGAGCTGCTTCGGCACCAGGAACTTCTCCGCGATGGAGCGCTTCTCGGTGCGCGTGTAGCCGGGCACCTCGATGATCTCCATGCGGTCCCGGAGCGGATCGGGGATCTGATCCCGGTAGTTTGCGGTGGCCAGGAACATGATCTCCGAGAGATCGAACGGCACGTCGATGTAGTGGTCGACGAAGGTGTCGTTCTGTGCCGGATCCAAGACCTCGAGGAGGGCCGCCGCGGGATCGCCCCGCATGTCGACGCCCATCTTGTCGACCTCGTCGAGCACCAGCACCGGGTTCTTGCAGCCGACCTTCTTCAGCGCCTGGATGATGCGGCCCGGGAGGGCGCCGACGTACGTGCGGCGGTGCCCCCTCACCTCGGCCTCGTCGCGCACTCCGCCGAGCGAGATGCGCCCGTAGCGGCGGCCCATGGCGCGCGCGATGCTGCGCCCGAGCGAGGTCTTGCCGACACCGGGGGGCCCCACGAAGAGCAGGATCGGCCCCTTTTTGTCCCGGCGGAGCTGGCGGATGGCGCAGTACTCGACGATCCGGCGCTTGACCTGCTCGAGGCCGTAGTGGTCCTCGTCGAGGCAGCGCTGGACCTCGCGCACGTCGATGCGATCCGGCGTGATCCGCGCCCAGGGCAGGTCCGAGAGCCACTCCACGTAGGTGCGGGTGACCTGATACTCCGCCGACTGCGGCTGCATGCCGGAGAGGCGAGCGAGCTGCTTCTTCGCGACCTTCTCGGCGTCGAGGGGGAGCTCCGCGCGCGAGATGCGATCACGGAGCTGTTCGATCTCGTCGTCCTCCGCGGCCTCGCCGAGCTCTTCGCGGATGGTGCGCATTTGCTGCCGCAGCACGTACTCGCGCTGCGAGCGGCTCATCTCGGTCTGCACCAGGTTCGAGATCTCGTCCTTGACGCGCAGCACCTCGAGCTGGCGCTCCACCATCGAGAGCACGAGCTCCACGCGCTTGCGCACGTCGAAGGCCTCGAGGATCCGCTGGCGAGCGGCGATGCCCGCCTGCTCCTCCGGGAAGTTCGACGCGATGAGATCGGCGAGCGCGCCCGGCTCCCGAACGTTGTCGAGGATGCTCGCGGTCTCCTTCGGCAGGTTCGGCATCAGGTTCAGCACCTGGCGCGTGCTCTCGCGCAGGCGCTGGCCGAGCTCGCCGAGCTCGAGCGTGCCCTCGGGTTCGGCGACGCGCTGAACGTCGGCGCGCATGTACGGCTCGAGACCCTGAGGCTCGAGCAGCCTGAAGCGACCGAGACCGTTCAGCACGACGCTGTAGTTCGAGGGGCCGAGGCGGATGACCTTCACCACCCGCGCCAGCGTCCCGACGTCGTAGAGATCGGCGAACGTGGGCTCGACCGTCTCCGGATTTTTCTGCGTCACGACCCCGAGCAGAGCGCTCTCTGTCCCGACCAGCTCTTCGACGAGCCGCACCGAGCGTGGGCGACCCACGTTGATGGGCACCACGGACATCGGAAACAACACCGAGTTACGAAGCGGGAGGATCGCGATCCGTTCTGGATGCGACGCGCCTTCTGAGCCGCGCATAGCTCTCACAGTAGTACGGTTGCTTGGGACGTCCAGGTCTTGAAGTCGCTCTGTTTCCGGGCCTGTGGTAAGTCGGGCGCATGCGATGGGTCGCGCCGTCTCCCACCCGGGCCGCTCTGCCCTGGGTCTTGTCCGCACTGCTCTCGACGGGCGCGCTCGCTTGCGCTTCTGCCAGAACCGGTGAAAACCCCGATCGTGTGCTCAGCGCCTACTCCAGCGCCATTCGGGAAGGCCGGGCGGCTGACGCCTACGCCCTACTGAGTGACGAAGCCAAAAAGAGCATTCCTTTCGAGTCCTTCCAGAGGATCCTTCGAGACAATCCTGATGAGGTGCGTGAGCTCTCGCAGTCGCTCGACCGGCGCTCCGGACCACCCCGAGTGACCGCAACGGTCACCGCGCCCAACGGCCAGAGCGTGCTCCTCGTCTACGAGGCCGGGGCGTGGCGCGTCGACGGGTCCGCCATCGATCTCTACAGCCAGGCAACCCCCGAGGCTACGGTGCTCGCGTTCGTCCGCGCGTTCGAAAATCGACGCTACGACGTGCTGTTGCGATTCGTTCCGGACTCCGAGCGGGCAGGCCTCGACGCCGAACACTTACGCAAGGCCTGGGAGGAAGGCGAACAGCGGGCCGAGCTCGAGCGCCTGACGCAAGCGCTCAGGGCGGCGCTCCCCACCGCGCGCTTCGAAGTGCTGGGCGAGCGCGCGACGATGGCCTACGGAGCCGGCGGGACGGTCGAGCTCGTTCGTGAGCACGGCCTCTGGAAGCTCGAGGATCTCAAGTGACTGACCGCAAGAACAGAACCGCCGAGGTGCACCGGAAGACGCGCGAGACCGACATTCGCGTGGCGATCGATCTCGACGGGACCGGCAAGAGCTCGATCAAGACGCCGATCCCCTTCCTCTCGCACATGCTCGATCAGATCGGCCGCCACGGCTCGTTCGACCTCACGATCGAGGCGGAAGGCGACGTCGAGATCGACGGGCATCACACCACCGAGGACATCGGCATCGTGCTCGGGAGCGCCGTCCTTCAAGCGCTCGGGGACCGGAGCGGTATCCGTCGTTACGGGTCGGCGACGCTCCCGATGGATGAGGCGCTGGTGACGGCGGCGCTCGACCTCTCGGGGCGTCCGTTCTTCGTCTGGAAGGTGCCCTTGCCGAAGGCGAAGCTCGGCGACTGGGACGTGGAGCTCGCGGAAGTGTTCTTCGAAGCCTTCGCGCGGACCGCGCAAGCGAACCTTCACGTGGTGCTGCACGCCGGACAGAACTTGCACCACATCGTCGAAATCAGCTTCAAAGCGTTTTCTCGCGCCCTCCGCGAAGCGACCGAGATGGACCCGCGCGCCGGAGGGATCCCCTCGACCAAGGGGATGCTGGTGTGAGCGGGCCTTGCCCGGTGCCCCGGCCCGGCTCGGCTTCCCCTAAAAATCCAGGCGAACTGGCTCCGCACGTTGCGGAGCTTTCTTCGCGACTGACAGAGCGGTATTTCGGATAGACCCATGGAGATCATTCCGGCCATCGACCTGCTCGAGGGCAAAGCGGTACGTCTGCGCCAAGGGCGCTACGAAGAGGTGACGGTGTACTCGGACAATCCACCGGTGCTCGCGGCCGGCTGGAGCGGACGAGTGAAGCGCGTGCACGTCGTCGATCTGGAGGGCGCTCGCGCGGGAAAGCCCGTGCAAGGTGAGCTCGTTCGGCGCATCGTCGCCGCGTTCGGCTCCGGCGTGCAAGTCGGCGGCGGAGTGCGCTCGATGGCGGCGGTGGACGCCTACTTCGCGCTCGGAGTGGATCGGGTCGTGCTCGGCACCGCAGCGCTCCGCGATCCGGAGCTCGTCCGCACCGCGGCTCGCGCTTACCCCGGACGGGTGATCGTCGCGGTGGACGCCCGCGGCGGGCGCGTCGCGACCGACGGCTGGCTCGATCAGTCGGAGAAGCTTGCGCTCGAGCTCGTCCGAGAGCTCGCCGACAGCGGACTCGCAGCCGTCCTCTACACGGACATCGAGCGTGACGGGACCGAGGTCGGGCCGAACGTCACGGAGACCGCGAACCTGGCGCGCGACGGCGGGCTGCCCGTCATCGCGAGCGGCGGCGTCGGCAAGCTCGAGCACCTCTCGGCGCTTTCGCTGAACCCCGGCGTCGTCGGCGCGATCCTCGGGAAGGCGCTCCACGAGAAACGCTTCACGCTCGAAGAAGCGGCGAGCGCCGCGAGCGGCAACCCGCCCCGGAGCTGACCATGGTGGAGTCGCGTGAGCCCCGCGATCCAACGGACGCGCTCTCGAGAGCCGCGACGTTCGCGGTGCGCGCGGTGCCTTCCACCGATAGCGGCGAGGCGGAAGCGGAAGCGGACAGCGTCGGCCAGCCCGGCGGTGAGGACTTCCTCTTCCACCTCTACCGAGGCAGCGAGCTCCTTCAGGACAACTGCGTCGAAGAGGCCAAGGAGGAGCTCGAGCGCGCGCTCCGCATGCAGCCGCGCGACATCGAGGGTCAGGGGCTGCTCGGGGTCGTCTACTTCAGGCTCGGGCTCTACCCGCGGGCGATCGAGATTTACGAGGAGATCATCCGCGGAGTCCCGAACGACATCACGCCGCGCGTCAACCTCGGGCTTTGCTACCTGAAGACGGGCCAGTACGCCCCGGCGCGCGCCGCGCTCGAAGAGGTGATCCGGCGAGAGCCTCAACACACGCGAGCCTGGGGCTACCTCGGGCTCATCTTCGAGCGCTTGGGCGAGTACCCGAAGGCCCAGGCCGCGTTCGAGCGGGCGAGCCAGCCGCAGCTCGCTCGACGCATGCAGCAGCTGGTCGAGGAGCTCACCCACTCGCATGCGCAGTCGCCGAGCGAGCCACCGGAGCAGCAGGAGGTTCGCCGAGCGGCGGCCGATGCCGTGGACGAGCTCAACGCCGAGGAAGATGCCGCGTTTTCGCGCGCCGATCCGCGTGCCTCGCTGGATCCTTCACGCTCCGGGCGCTGGCGCGCGCTCGAGCCGGGCGAGGAACAGCTGCCGCCCCTCTCTCGAGCACCCCGCCGTCCTTCGATGGTGGGCCGGTTCGGCCCGGCCGTGCCTTCGGTTCCTCCTCCCGCCGAGCTCGGTGAACGGCAGGCGCCGCTGCGCTCCTTGCCTCCCTCGTCACTGGTGCAGGCCTCCGAGCTGATTCCGCCGACGCCCGGGATGCGCGTCACCTTGCCGAGGCCGGGCGCGGTCGTGGTTCGGGTGGAGGTCGGGTTCGCTCTCCGTCGCTCCGCCCTGCTGGCGCTCAGCCACGACCAGAAGCCCTTCCGGCGCCTCGATCTCAAGCGCCGCGCCCGCGGACGAGAAACCGAGGAGCCCTTCGGCGGCGGTGGCGAGTGGTCCTCGTTGGAAGGCGCCGGCTTTCTCACGCTCACGGCGGAACGCGATCACGTCGTGACCGTGTTCGATCTGGCCGGCGAATTCGTCTACGTGCGGGAGAGCGCGCTGCTCGGGTTCGACTCCTCGGCTCGCTACGAGAACGGTCGGCTCCCGGGCACGCTCGGGGTTCAGGTACCGGTAGTGCAGTTTTCGGGAAATGGCCTCGTTCTGGTGGAGAGCGAGCGGCGGCCGTCCTCCCTGGTCGTGAGCGCCGAGCGGCCCCTGATGCTGCGCAACGAACGGGTCCTTGGTTGGACCGGACGGCTCCTGGCGCACGCCGTCGAGCAAGATTCCTCCCCGACGCAGGCGCCTGGTTTCGTTTCGTTTGCCGGCGACGGCGCGGTTCTGCTCGACGTCGGTTAGGCTCCCTTTGATTTTGGGGCGGGTAGGTCCTATCTACTAGCCCACCTTGGAGACCGTGAAAGAAGCGCCCCTGTCCCGCCGGAGTCGGCGGCGAATGTCGGCGGGCGAGCGCCGCGCCCGGAGGCGCTCTCTCCGGGAAGATGCGTTCAATCTCCCGAACCTCCTCACGATGGGCCGGGTCGCGATCATCCCGGTCGTCCTCTTGTTGCTGTCGCGTGGCTCGCCCAAGGACTGCACGCTCGCCGCCATCGTCTACTCGTGCGCCGCGATCACGGATCTGCTCGACGGCTACCTGGCGCGCCGCATGAACATCGTGAGCGTGCTCGGCAAGTTCCTCGATCCGCTCGCCGACAAGCTCTTGGTCATGGCGTCGCTGATCTACATGGTGCCGATGGGCCGCATCCCGGCCTGGGCGGTCACTCTGCTGCTCGCCCGCGAGATCGCCGTGACCGGTCTCCGCAGCATCGCGAGCAGTGAAGGCGTGGTCATCGCGGCCGGTGACGACGGCAAGACCAAGACCGCGTTGCAGATGGTCGGCATCCTTTGCCTCATCATCGGCTACCCGTACCACCTGACGCTCGGGCCCCTCTTCGACCTAGGCGTCGTGGACCTCGTGGTGGTGGGCCGGACGCTGGTCTACATCTCGCTCGCCTTCTCGCTTTCGAGCGCATTCGCCTACGTTCGCCTGTTCGACGCGGCCGTGGAAGCAAAAGCCGGCCGGCGGCAGTAAAGAACCGGGGGGGGCGCCGCCCGCCCGACTCGCCGACCGCGATAAAGTCATGGTAAGAGGCCCGGCCATGGCTTCCAGAAAGCTCGTCGGCTTGTTGCTCGCGTTCGGTCTCGGCGGGGCGCTCGTTCCCGGGTGCGCCAAACAGGGCGAGGGTGACCGCTGTGACTTGCTGGCCGCGGGGAACGACGACTGCGACACGGGTCTCGTTTGCGTGTTGGCCAGCGACCTGGTCGACCAGAGCACGGATCGCTGCTGCCCGCCCGTTGGCGAGGGGTTCTCGAACTCGCGCTGCGCCCGCAGCGGCACCGTCGGGACGGGCGGGACTTCGAGCGCCGGCGGGAGTTCGGGCTCCGGTGGCAGCAGCGCCGCTGGCGCGCCTGCTTCCGAAGGCGGCGCGCCCGCTTCCGAAGGCGGCGCACCCGCTTCCGAGTCGATGAGCGGCGCAGGCGGGGCGTAAGATGCCCTCGCTCGGGCACTTGACCGAGCTCGCCCAGAGCGCGTTGATGCTCGCGGTCGTGCTGTCGTTGCCCGTCGTCGGGCTCGCGGCGCTCATGGGGCTCCTGGTCGCGGCCTTCCAGGCCGTGACACAGCTTTCGGAT
>JAEZYO010000612.1 GCA_023419055.1 Pseudomonadota bacterium
CCATCTACGTACACGCGGGGTTGCCCCGAGATCAGCAGGGCTTCCTTCACCCGAGCAAGGCGCCGGAGCCGCTCGCCTTGCTCTGGCTGCGCGACGAGCACTTCTTCCGAAACTACCGCGGCAAGCGCGTCGTCTTCGGACACACCCGGACCGAGTACCTGCCCCCCGAGCTCTCCGGGTACACGCCCGAGGATCCGACGGACCTCTGGGCGGGCGAGAACGTGGTCGGGATCGATACGGGCTGCGGCAACGGTGGCTTCCTGACCGCGCTCGAGCTGCCCGCGCAGAACGTCTACGAATCGCGCTGAGCGTCTCGCGGCTGGATTCTCGAGACGGTCCGACGCCTCGACTTGGTCCACGAGGGTGGAGTCCGCTCGGACATCCCCCGGTATTTGGCGGAGATCCGAGGGGTCGATGACGCTTCGGGGCTGGCATGCGCCGTGCAGAAGCGGGCGGCAGGTGGCGCCGAGCGTGCTCCTCCCCTCCGCGCCGGTCGGCCGCCTACTAACTCCTCAGCGGCTGGGAGCCTCCCCTCCTCCCAGCCGCTGTCCTTTTTGTCCGCGCTCGTCGGCGTCCCCGGGGCTAAGCTCCGCGCCGTGCCGCTGCTGCCGCATCCCCTAGGCCTGTTCGCGCTCATCTTCGGCATCCTGCTCACGATGCGGAAGCTCGACGTGAGCCACCGTCTGGCCGAGCAGTTTCCGAACGTGCGCCCTGCCGACTTCGACGGCTGGAAGGCGCAGGCCATGGGCGCCTATGGGTTCGGCGTCTGGGCTTGCTTCATCAAGTTGATGGTCGACCTCGCCGGCAGGTACCTGTTCGGGCGTTTGCTCCCGACGCGTGAGGTTGCGCTCACGATCGGCGTGTCACTCGACGTGATCTGGATCGTGGCGATGATCGTGACTTACCGCCGCATCCGCGCGGCCCACGCCGTCGCAGGTCGTCTGGGGATCGAGACTCCGGCCCGCCCCGAACCCGACGCTCCGTAGGGGGGCCGAGTAGGTCGGGCGCGCACCAGGAGGTTCGTCGCCGGCTCGGGTCGGTCCGCTGGCCGAGATTCGAGGAAGGCGAGGGAGCCCCTGAACGTAGGACTCCCCGAATGACCACGGCTTCGACGCTCGGCGTGCTCTTGGCGGGATACCTGGAGGTCTCCCGCGATCACGCCCCGAAGACTATTTCTGCTCCTCGGCCTTCTTCTTTTTCTTCTTGTTCGTCGCGGTGCTCGCAGGGGCAGCCGACGCAGTCGGTGCCGCGCTGGTCGAAGCAGCCGGCTTCGCGCTGGCCGAAGCGGCCGGCGCGCTAGACGTCGCGGGCTTGGCGCTCCCCGAAGCAGACGTCGCGGGCTTCGCGGAGCCCGAAGCGCTCGGCGCCGCCGAGGTCGCGGGTTTGGCCGAGGCGCTCACGCTCGCCGTCTTCGTCTGCGAGAGCACCTCTTCGCGCGTGGTCGAGGAGCCCTTGGCCTCGATGAACTTCGTCTCGACCCAACCGGGTGAGAATTGGCCGATGCCCGACGGGAAGTCGACCAGCGTGAAGCCCTCCTGTTCGAGGGTCGACAGGCGCACGACGACCAGGTCCTTCGGCAGCGTCGCGACCTCCTGGGTCTTCGAGTCAGCCTCGTTGAACACCTTCACGTTGGCTTCAAGGATCTTCACGGCCGCTTCGTCCCCCTTCTTCTCCTTCTCGGGGTAGCGCTTCACGTCTCCGAGCTTCAACCCCGCGGGTGCGGCGGAGGGCACCGCCGAGGGCACGGCCGGCGGGCTGGGAGGCTCGGGCGCGACCGACGCGACGGTGGCGGCTGAGGGGGCGGTCTCTTCGGCCTTCTTCTTCTTGCACGCGAGCAGCGCGCCGAGCATCAGCGCCACGGAGAGGGCAGGGGTGAAGCGATCGAGCCGATGTGCCATTTGCGAGCGTCCTCCTCAGACTTTCTTTGCGGCGGCTCCGACCCGGCGTCTCGCGCAGGTGGAGCCCTCGCTCAATACATCAGCCGCCCCGGCACGTCACTTACCGGCGTTCGGAGGCGGCGTGGTTTGGCTCAGCGGAGGCCGTTCCCTCAGGCACTTTTCGATATTGGCGAGGATCTCCGGCGGAGCGCCCTTCGGCAAGCGGGGCGTGCCGAGGACGTTCGTGAACAGGCGATCGAAGGTGAGCCAGCCGTCGCTGCCGAAGCTCAGCCACACGAACATGGCGCGGCCCTTGATGTTCTTGTAGGGCACGCCGCCGCCTCGCCCCGCGTTCCAGGCGCGCGAGTCCGCCGAGTTGAAGCGGTTGTCGCCGAGCACCCAGACCTCGCCGGGTTTGACGAAATAGGGGCCCTCGCGCTTGTCGTCGCCCGGACGCTCCTCGTCGAACTGGGTGAAGTACGCGTACTCGCCGAGGTACTCCACGAACAGCTTCCCGCGCTTGGGAACCGGGTCGTTGCTGTCGCGGAATTCGTACTCGCCGACCTCGCAGTTCGGCACGGTCCAGTCGTTGATGACCGGGTGCCCGCCGATGACCTCGAGCTTGTCGCCCGGCAAGGCGATGACGCGCTTGATGAAGTCCTCGGGCGTCTTGCCCATGCTGGGGTACGGCTCCTCGAACACCATGATGTCGCCGCGGTGCGGCGGCATGTCCGCGAAGAGCCGAACGCCCGTGAACGGCACGCTCGGCCCGTAGGCGAGCTTGTTCACGAAGATGTGATCCTGCAGCTGGAGCGTCGGGAGCATCGAGCCGCTCGGATCTTGAAGGCCTCGACCACGAAGGCCCTGA
>JAEZYO010000676.1 GCA_023419055.1 Pseudomonadota bacterium
CCTGCTTGAGCTGGCCTTCGTCGGCGTTCACGCGCGGAAGCTCGGGCTCGACGAGGAGCGCGATTTCGACCTTGTGCTGGGTGAACTCGCGGCGCACGAAATCGACCGCTTCGCGCACGATTTCGCCGACGTCCTCGCTCTCGAAGCGCAGCGGCTGGCGGCGAGCGAACGCGAGGTACTGACCGGAGAGCGCGCTCAAGCGATCCACCTCCTTCTCGATCGCCTTCAGGAGCGCCTGGGCTTCGGGACCGGCGTTCCCGAGGTCCTCTTCCAGGAGCTCGAGGTTGAGCGCGATCGAGGAGAGCGGATTTCTGATCTCGTGGGTGACGTGGGCCGCCATCTTGCCGATGGTCGCGAGGCGCTCCGCGGCGACGAGTTGCTCATTGGCGCGCGCGATGGCGCTCACCATGCCCTCGAAGGTCTTGGCGAGCTCGCCGATCTCGTCTTTCGTGTCTACCGCTGGCCTCGGCTTGAGATCGCCGCTCGCCACCGCCTTGGCGCGTTCGGTGACGAGCGCGAGCGGCGAGAGCACGCGCCGCGCGTAGAGGGCCATCAAAACCCCGACCAGCACCGTGAGCCCGGCGAGCACGATGAGCAGGCGTATCGCCAGACGCTCGCGCTCGCGCGCGCCGTCGAGCAACACGTCCACCCGATACTGAACGCGCTGTTCGAGCCGGCTCATTCGCCGCAAGCCCTGGGAGCCCCGCGTCACGAGCTCGTCGCGCACGCGCTCGGCGGTCGCCTGATCGTTGCGATCGAGCGCCTCGAAGAGCCGCGAGAGCCGCTCCGCATCGCCCTGCAGGAACTGCTCGACCTCGCCCGTCTCCCGCATCAACTCGCCGCCCACGCGCCGCGCGGCGGCGTCCCCGGAGGTGATGAAGGTGCGGTTGATGGCCGCCTTCACCTCCCCGAACATCTTGGGGCGGCCGATGCGGAGGGCGAAGTCGAACCAGACGCGAATGTCCGCCGGATTCTTGGCGGTCGTGATGTGGTTGAGCTGGGAGTTCCAGGTGTCTTGCTTGGCGACCAGATCGCGGACCGCGAGCGCGAGCGGGAAGTAGCCCGATCGCATCAGGTTCGCCTCCGCGGCGGCGCGCCGCTGAGCGAGCACGCTCCAGCCCGCCGCGAGCGCGAAGGCGATCAGGATCATCACGTAGGAGGCGAGCACGCGCGTCGCCACGCTGCGGCCGATCTTGCGGCGCGGCGCGGGCGTCATCGCGGTGAGCCGGCGCGCAGGCTCATCCCGAGCACCTCGGCCATGTCGAGCACGCGAGCGCCACGCGAGCGGAAGCGCGACAGGCTCGACGCACAGCCGGTCACGACGAGCCCTCCCCCGAGCCGCTCGTGCTCGCGCAGGCGCTCGTCGGCGATCGCCGCGGACACTTCCGGGAAGCTTACCGGAAGGAGCCCACCGCCGCCCGAGCAGGTGCTCTCCGCGTGATGCTTCTCGAACTCGTCCGGGGCCCTCCCGAGCGCTCGCTCGAGGATGGTGCGTGGCGCTTGCGTCACCGCTCGCCCGCGCGAGGCGCGACAAGGGTCGTGATACCGCACGCTTCCCTCGCTCGCGAGCTCCGGAACGACCCCGAGCCGCTCGGGCGCCCGAGCGCCTGCTTCAGCGAGGGTCTCGGCGCCGAGCTCGTGCGCGCAGCCCGCGTCGAGCGCGATGATTTGCCTCCCCTTCGCCGCTCCTTCCAGCCGTTCACGAAAACGAGCGCTCGCGGCGAGGTCGCCCACCTGGCGCGGATAGAGGCCGCAGCAAGCCGTGTACACCAGGGTCGAGCCGAACAGGATCCGGGCCGCCTCCACCGCGTCACGAGCGGCCTTCCCCGCGTGCCGCAAGTAGGAGCAGCCGACCACGAGCAGGGGCGACTCCGGCGAGACCGGGCCGCCCGCCTCGCGGATCTCGCGCCGCTCGTCGCTCCGGTCGTGCCAGGCGAGGAAGCGCTCGTACGCTCGTTCGACCGAAGGAGGAGCCGCCCCCCTTTCGCGGAGCTCGCTCCGCGCCGCGAACAGCGTCTCGGCGACCGGGTTCTCGTGCTTGCAGAAGTCGGTGCAACGCAGGCAGCCGCAGCAAGCGTACGCGAGCTCGGTCACGGACTTCTCGAGCGGTAGGTCGCCGCGCGCCGCGAGCCAGGTCCCCGTCATCTTGCCCCAGGGAGTGAGCGATTCGCGGGGCTCCGCGTTCGAGACGCTGCACACCGAGCGACAGAGCTTGGGGCAATAACCGCAAGTCTCCAGCTCTTTGACGTGCGTGTCTGCGAGCGGCAGACGCACGGTCATGGGGTGCTCTCACCCTCGGCGTGCTTGCCGTCGCGTTGCGGGAGCTCGATCTCGAAGATCGCGCCGTCCGCCGAAGACTCGAAGGTCACGCTTCCGCCGTGCTCCTCGGCGATCTTCTTCACGATCGCGAGGCCGAGGCCGGTGCCGCCCTCCTTGCCGTGAGTGACGAACGATTGGAAGAGCTTGTTTTCCACGGCCTTCGCGATGCCGGGGCCGGTGTCGCTCACGCGGAAGAGCAGTCGGCCACCTTCGACCACGGCGCTGATGGTGAGCTTGCCCCCCTTCTTGCCCATCGCCTCGATGGCGTTGCGCGCGAGGTTGTGAATGGCGCGCGCCACGCGGCCCTCGTCGAAGCGGGCGAGCGCCTTGGAGTCGACGTTCACCTCGAGCAGGATGGGGAGCTCACCGAGCTCGAGCCTCACCTGCCGCTCGAGATCCGCCATGAACTTCTTCAGGTAGACCCTGCGCACGAAGAGCTTGCGGTCGCCGCGCGCGAACTCGAGCACCTCGCGCTGCATCGACGTCAGCACGTCGAACTGCCGCAAGATCTCCTCGCACTGCTCCTGGCGCGTCGCGCGGTCGTCCGCTTCGGCCATGAGCTGCGCGTAGCCGCTGATCACGGTCATGGGGGTCTTGAAGTCGTGGATGACCTGCGAGAGCAGGCGCCCGATGGCGGTCAGGCGCTCTTCGCGTTCGCGCGTGGCGCTCGCGTTGAAGAGCCGAACGGCGGTCGAGATGTTGGCGGCCATGAGGCGCAACAGGCCGACGTCCTCGTCGCCCAGCACCCGCCCGCCGTCGGAACCGAACACGCCGACCGCGCCCAGCGCGCCCCGTTCACCCTCGAGCGCGACCGCGAGCGCCGAGCTCGCCTCGAAGGGAAACGCTCCCTCGATACGCGGGCTGTAGCGACGATCGCCCTTCAAAGGGCTGATCCTGAGCGCCTCGCGCGCGAGCATCGCCGCGCCGAGGACACCCTCCCCCGACTTCGTGGTGAGGATCGTCACCCGCTCGGGATCGTCGGCGTCGAAGACGTACTCGACCAAGTCGCCGCTCTCGGGCTCGGCGAGCAGGAGCGCAGCGCCGGGGGCCTCGCACGCGATGGTGAGCTGCCCGAGCGCCGCGCGACAGAGCTCCTCGAGCGTCGTGGCTCGAGCGGTGGCCCGCTCGAGCTCGAACAGCAGCGAGAGATCGCGCACGCGGCGTTCGAGCTGCTCCTTGGTGTCGAGCAGCTGCTTGTTCTTCTGGATCAGCGAGAGGAAGAGGCGGCTGTTGTCGATGGCGACGGCAGCCTGCGTGGAGAGCGCGGAGAGGATGGCCTCGTCGTCGCTCGTGAAGCCTTCCCCGCGGCGCTTGTTCAGCACCTGGATCACACCGATGGTGCGCCCGAGGTGGTTCTTGAGCGGCGCCGCGAGCATGCTGGTCGTGCGGTACCCGGTGAGGAGATCCCAGTCCTTCTCGAAGCGGGCGTCGTTGTAGGCGTCGTTCAACCTGAGCGCCTTGCCGGTGTGCGCCACGATCCCGGCGACGCCGTGCCCGACCTTCATCCGGATCGAGCGCACCTGGCCGCCCACCACGAGCCGGCTCACGAGCTCGTCGTGGGCCTCGTCGAGGAGGTAGAGCGTGGCCCGATCGGCCTCCACCAGATCCGTGAGCTTGTTCAGGATGAGCTCGAGCAGGTCGTCGAGGTCGAGCGTCGTCCCGAGCGCGATCCCGACTTCGCGGAGCGCCTGGGAGACACGCTGCTCCCGCCGGAGCGCCTCCCCCAGCGACACGCGATCCTCGCTGGGCGCGCGACTCGGCTCTACGTCGGAGCTCACCCGGCGATCGAACCACGAACTCTCCCGCAGATCTACAGGTTGCGGTAGGACCGCGGCTTGACTAGCTTCCGGTCAATCGCATGGCGCTGAAGCAGCTATTGCTCGTCGTCCGTGGACGTGTCCAGGGCGTCTACTTTCGCGCTTCCGCGCAGCGTGAGGCACGTCGGCTCGGTATCACGGGCTGGGTGCGGAATCGTCCGGACGGCTCGGTCGAAATCGTCGCCGAGGGTGAAGAGGTCTCGATTCGAGAGCTGTACGGCTGGGCGCAGAAGGGTCCGAGCGCAGCGCGGGTCGAACGTGTCGAGACGCGCTGGCGAAGCTACACGGGTGAGTTCCCAGACTTCCGGATCACTGACTGAGGCGCGCTTTTCGAGGGCCGCGCTCGGTTTCTGGTTCGTCCTCCTGGTCGGGAGCGTCGGGGTTCCGAGCGCCCTCGGGCAGGCCGAAGC
>JAEZYO010000686.1 GCA_023419055.1 Pseudomonadota bacterium
TTCCGAAACACGCGCAACATTTCGAGCAGCTTGGTCCGCGCCGAAAGACCGGGTGGCCTGCAGCTCTTCTCGACGATCGCGAGGTAAGGAAACGGACCCCCACGACTGCGAATCCTCCGGGCAGTGATCAAGAAGCGCTCGAGGGTCTCGTCCGTAATGGTTCCCCGCCAGACGCCGATCGCGGTGCGTCCGGACACCGCGACGGCCAGACCCTCGTCGATCATCTCGAGCTCGAGATCGGGACCGAGCGGTACTGCCGAGCCCAGAGAGGCGCTCTCGTCCACGGGGCGAGACGCCCAAGGGGTGCTGGCTTCCGGAGACAAGGAGGCGTTGAACCTCGGATCGCCGAGCAGCACGCGGGCACGCCCGAGCGCGCGCATGAACTTTCGGCGCGCGGTCTTCGGATCGCAATCGCTGATCTCCGCCAGGGTGCGGAACGAGAGCTGACCCACCGTGTGCAGCGCCAGGGCGTCCGCCTCGTGCGGCTCCAGCCTCGAGAGAGCGACGTGGAGCAAATCGGTGTCTTCGCGTTCGGTCAGCGCCGCGTCCAGCGCGGGAACCGAGGCGAGCTCGTCGAGCTCGGTGCTGCGCAGCTCGAGACGACGGAATGCTCGCCGGCGATAGCCGAGCACGACGTATTGAGTGATGCGGCGCAGCCAACGGTGTTCGGCGGTGGAGTCGAGCCTCGTGTCCGGCAGCTTGCGCGATGCGACCAGGAAGATCTCGTGGCTCAGATCGTCGAGGTCCTTCGAGCTTACGCCGAGCGATTGCAGAAGGTCGCGAACGAACTTCCAGTTGCTCCGATAGAGGTGCTCGAGCTCACTCACCCGGCCCATTGGTAACCGGCTCACGGGTGATCGGGCAATAGTTCCGTGCCGCCCAGTGTCGCGTGTTAGCTTGCCCCCTCGTGACCGGGACGCCCATCATCGTTCCACCCATCTGGCGCATCGTGCCCGCAACTCCGCCCGATGGGGCGCTCCCGGAGCCGTCGCCAGCAGGTGAAAGAGACGTGCGCGTGGCGCTCGCGCCGGGTCCGGGTTTCGGTACCGGGGCGCACGAGACGACGCAGCTCTGCCTCCAGGCGATCCATGCCCTTCACCCGCGCGCACGCCCGTGGCGGTTGCTCGATTTCGGCAGCGGGTCTGGGATCCTCTCGATCGCGGGGGCCAAGCTAGGAGCGCAGGTCCAGGCAATCGAGATCGACGAGCTTGCGATCGAGCACGCGCGCGTCAACGCCGAGCTCAACGGGGTAGAGAGTCAGGTTCGCTTCGGCACTGCGCTCGAGGAGGCGAGCGGGCTCTTCGAGCTGGTCGTCGCCAACATTCTGCTCCCCGTCCTCACACGAGCGGCTCCGGAGCTCGTCGCGCGTCGCGCTCCTTCGGGAGCCCTGGTGTTGTCCGGGCTCGTCGGCACCGACGTGCCTGCTGCGATCGCCAGCTACTCGCCGCTCGTCGGCGGAGGGCGACCCGAGATCTACGAGCGGGGCGACTGGCGCGCGCTGGTCTTTCGCTGACGCGAGGAGCTGGCTGAGCGGTCGCCGAAAGGTGGCCGGTTCAGGCGCTGAGCGGCCACGGCGTGGGACGAGGGCCGGCGCTCCAGTTGTCGTGGCGGCCGTCCCAGTGGACGAGCTCGGCTCGAGAGACGTCGAAGCCGTCGATGCAATTGAGGTTCACCGAGACGAAGTCCCCGCCGAGCACCTCCAGGTGACCTTTGCCGAAGCAGAAGATGTGGCAGCGCGCGCAGAAGAATCGTCGTCCGATTTCGGGAGTGCGCGTGAACGAGGCGAGGGTCGACTCCGGGCTGAGGAGCTCGAAAGCAGCCGGCTTCACCACGCTGCCGACGGCGCCGAGCTTCGTGCACATGGTGCAGTTGCAGCGAGAGCCCTTGGAGAGGTCGACCTCGACCTCGAATTGGACGTCGCCACAGAGACAGGTGCCGTGATGCTTTTTCGCGTTGGTCATGTGCCGACACTACCGGGCCGGGATGACAGCTGTATGTCAGTTATTGCAGAGTGATCGCCGGCCGCTTCGAAGGCGCGTGAATGGCCGGGAGCCGAGCCGCCGACCGACTGGCAAAAACTCCGATATTTCTGGGTGATACACCGCGATCGAAGAGCGTTACCACCCGCACCTCGAGTCCGCGCTCCTCGAGGTGAGCGGCCCGATCGAGCGACACCAGGAGCTCGAGCAGGCGGGACAGCATGCTGCGCGGCAACGAGAGCCTCCGAACGATTCCGTACTGCTCTCGCGCGAGCCCCTCGAAATGCGCGATTTCGAGGGCGCTCGCGGGCGGGAGCCCTCGCAGAGCGAGCGCGCGCTCTGCGACCACCGCGAGCCCCGCCGTGGCCTGGCGGCGATTGATGCCCCTCATCTCCGCGCCCGGTTCGAGCCGAATGCCGCGCGCTCGAAGGAGCTGGCCCAGCGCGTAGCGGGTCTCGCGAGTCTGGATGGTCACGTCGATGCTCGTTTCGATCCCGAACGGTTGCGCGGTGAGGTTGGTGAGGCCGAGCTCGGCTTTCCTCAGTGAGAGGTCCGCAGCTGTTCGGGAGAGCGCCGCGCGCGACGGGGACGAGATCTTTTGCAGACAGCACGAGACGAGCGCCAGGTCGCAGCCCGCGAGCGCGGCCGCTTCGACCAGACCGTCCCCGAGCTCGCCGCAAGCGTGCAGGCCGATGACGAGGTCGCGCTCACCGAACTTCAAGCCGTGGCGAGCGTCCACGGTCAAGAAGGTGGCGCGCGCCGAGTCGCTCGCTTGCGCGCGAGCCGAAGCGACGCGCTCCGGGTCGCGTTCGAGCCCGAGCGCGTCGCGGCCGAACAGATTTGCCGAGAGCCGGGTGAGATGGCCGCTTCCCGCCCCGACGTCGACGATGCGGTGCGCCGCGTCCGCCATCGCAGCGATCGCCGACAGCACGCGGGAGAGCTGAGCGCGCTTACGAAGGCCCACGCTGCGCAGCGATTCCGCCGCGAGCGCCGTCGAGCCGTCGAGCTCCGGCAACTCGGTGACCGACGCCACGTCGAAAGCCAACGCCCGCAAGTCGGGCGGCACGTCCGCGAGCCTCGGCAGCATCGTCGCCAAGCCGTGCGCCTCGCATTGACGCAGGCTCGGTTCGTCGAGCGAAAGTAGGAACGGCGTCCAACCTCGAGCCTCACACCACGCGGGCACCACCGGTTCGTCGACCCGCCGCTCCAGGATGTCGCGCGCGGGCACCGTGACGGCCAACACGCGCTCGAGGTGCTGCGAGCAAGTGGTCGTGGCCGAGCCAGGTTGGGTGGCGCGCAGAGTGAACCGCACGAGGCAGCCGACTACCATGAGCCGCCTCGTGCGGTCGAGCCGCGGCGTCGCCCGCGTCAGCGCTCGATGACCACGAGCTCCACCCGACGATTCTCCGCGCGCCCTTCGAAGGTGTCCTCCCTCGCGAGGGGTCTCCTTTCGGAGAGCCCGCGAGTCGTGATGTTGCTCGACGGGACGCCCCTCGAGACGAGGTAGCGCTTCACCGCCTCGGCTCGAGCCAGCGAGAGCTTCGCGTTGTCCGCCGCGCTCCCCTGGATGTCGGCGTGACCGTCGATTCGGATCTTGCTGCCAGAAGCCTTCAGCGCCTCGGCGGCGTCGTCGAGCGCCGCGTTCTGTGGAACTTCGGACGAGCCGACGTCGAACTGGATCCCCTCCAGGAGGAAGCGCTGCGGAACGCGACCGTCGCCTGCCAGGTAATCCGAAAGCGGACCCGCGTCGTCACGCAGGATCCAGTACGCCGGGCCCGCCGAGCGGCTGGCTGTAGCGCCCTCGTCCTGGCTTCCTCTGCCTCTTACAACGTCAGGCTCCGCGACGCCGCGCTTCGCAACGTCAGGCTCCGCAATGTCAGGCTCCGCAACGTCGGGCTTCGGCGCGTCGGACGGCGCGACTTCGGCGGCCGGAGGCGCGGCGGCGGGAGGCTCGGTGGCGGGAGGCTCGCGAGGCTCGACCTCCGGAGCGGCGGGCTCTCGCGGCGTGACGTCGATCTCTGGCGTGACCACCCTGGGAGCTTCCGAAATCGTGTTCTCGGGCGGTCTCGTGTCCAGGTTCGGTGCAGCCGTAGGCGCCTCCGTTCGCCTGAACGCGAGCGCGAGCAGGGCGATGGCGCCGAGGACCGCCAGGCCGACGAGTAGCCATCCCCATCCGGATCTCGGACGGTGTCGTTCGTGGACGACGGGCGCCCGTTCGTGAAGCACCGGCTCCCGTGTTCGGATCACCTCTGCCCGCTCACGAACGACGAACGGGCCGGCCATCAATCCACCGACGGCAGCCGTCCCGCCGATGGTTTGCGAGAAGTTCGAGGGCAGCCGATCGGAGACGCGCCGTTCCTGATCGGCGAGGAAACGAGAGAGCCCCGTGGCGTCGAGATTTCGCGCCGTGGCTTCCTTTCCCAAGGTACCGAGCACCAGCGGAGTCGCCAGGCCGAGCATGGTCGTGGCCGAAGAGCGGCTCAGGCCCGATTGCGCCACGAGCGCGTCGACCAGAGCGCCTACCTTGGTGCCGAAGATCCGGGTCAGAAATCCCGAACCTGACTGGGCGACGCGATCGGTCGTCGCTGGATCGGCGACGACCCGAGAGAGGTCCCGCGCGTCGACGTGTGGATAGTTTCCACCCCGCAGAGTGCTCAATAGTGAAGCGGCGTTGCGCTCGGTCGAGGCGTGCTCGGCGAGGCCCGCTATCGATAGGGGCAGCGCGCTCTCGATGCCCCGCCTGGTTGCGCCACGCGACTCGTGGAGGCGCGAGCTGAGGCGCTCCACGGCGTCTCCTCGCAATGCGACACTCGTCAAATCCATGATGTTTTCCATGGTCCTCCCCTGAGCTCGGAGGGCCCGCGACGCCGAGGTGCGGGGCGCCGAGCCTCTCACCGGTTCTCCCGGGTCTCGCTCGTTGGCTCTCCGACGAGCAAAGCTCGGACCAAGATCGACGTGGGGGTGCCGTGTCGAACGATCCTGTACCCGACGGCTCCCTCGACATCGGTGACGACCAGCAACTCCGGTGAGTGACCGCACCAAAGCTTCGAGCCTTTGCTACCTCACACGACGAGCGCCTCGATTCTCCGAGCGTGATTCGTCCGAGTCGCTACGGCACACCGTGTCGCGTGGCCCCACGACTCGGAATCGTTTCGAGAGACGCGTCGTCATGGATCCGCGGTCACGGTAACCGCGCCTTCCTGGTCGGCGCCGGCCGTTCACGCCGAGAGAAACGGATGCCGTTCTTGGTGCTTCACGGCGCTGCTCTTTTCTCCTAGGGTCCTCGCCCATGGTGACGGAGCTGGGAAGGATCTGCGCATTTTCATGGGTGTTGCTGGCGACGGGTTGCGGCGACTCGGGCAAGGAAGTCCCGAACCCGGCCTCGCCAAAAGTCTCGGGGTGCGGCAAGGCCGGCATGGGAGGCGCGCGCCAACTGTCGGTAGCGGGATTCGACGGGCTCTACTACGTGAGCCTGCCGCCGACGTACGACGCCAATCGAGAGTACCCGCTCGGTTTCGCCTTCCACGGTGACGGCCGGAACCACTACGACTGTCGGGCGCAGGATTGCTACGGCTTCCAGAGCGCCTTGGGTGAAGAGGCGGTGCTGGTCTACATGCAGTCCTTGCGGGCGCCCAGCACGGCGACGGAGGGCGGCTGGGGTGACGAACGCGAGAACAATGCCGAATTCTTCGAGGCGGTGCTCGACAGCGTGCAGAGCGAGCTTTGCATCGACGTGAACCGCGTCTTCGTGGCGGGAACGAGCTCGGGCGCCATTTTCACGAACCTCTTGGCTTGCCGGTACGGCGATCGGCTGCTCGCTGCTGCGCCGGTCGCGGGCTCCCTGCCCGAGGACGAGGGTTGCCGCGGTGCACCGGCCGCGCTCCTGATTCACGGCGTCGACGATCCTCACGTTCCGTTCGCGAGCGGCGAGGCCGCGCGCGATTTCTATTTGGCGCAAAACGGCTGCTCCGACGTGGCCGAGCCCGACGTCGGCTCCGTGCACTCGGAGATCCGCGAGAAGCGCGACGCGACCCCGACGGTCGAAGCGATCGCCTGCGTCGATTACCAGGGCTGCACGACGCCGGTGCGCTGGTGCGAACACAGCTTCGGCGGCTATGATTCGAGCACGCACGCTTGGCCACCCTCCGGTGGAGAGCTCATTCGCGATTTCGTGCGCGGCTTACCGTAAACGCCGGCGGGTCGTCCTCGGCATACCTTCGGCGGGAGGAGTCTGCTCGCGGTGCGCATCACGTTCAGTCGACAGCGCTAGTCGTGGTATGCACCCGTCGAGTCGCTCGATGTCTCTTTCATCCGCTCTGACGCAGCTCGAAGCCATCGAAAAACTGCCTGCTGGATGGCGAGACCCAAAGCTTGCCGATGATCCTCCCCACCTGTCCGAGCCGTGGATCGTCCTTCCGGCGGCATTGATGCGTGCTGCTCGGGGGCTCCTCGAGCGGCTCGATCACGAGAACCTGCCGATGCCTTCCAGCGTGAAGCCGGTCGCGCCCTACCTCGGAAATGGCGGGCTTGCTCTGTGGTGGCGTGAAGGTCACGTGCAGATCGGGGACCATCCGGCCGTACTCCTCACGATCACGCTCGTCGCAGGGACGACCTGCACGGTGTTCGAAGACGCGGTGAACGAGCGCGAGTTGCAGGTGCCGGGACATGACGTCGCCGCCGTGGTCGAGGCTCACGAGTTCATCGCTGAGGCTGTTCGCTGGTGGGCGTCACAGCCGAGGGCGTGAGCCGAGCCTCGACGCGAGTTTGCGACGAGTGACAGCGGCGACGCACGCCGCGCGACTGCTGTAGTGAAATTTTATTGGCGGGCCGTGGGGGCGATTTGGCCCCCTTTGGCAGGAGCGATCGGGCTCGTAGGCTGCGCCGAGAAAGAAGAACTCAGCATGTCCCGACGAGAATTCTCTGCACTCACCCCGACGTATTCGCGAACCACGAGCGCACGCCTCGTTTTCTGGACGATGAGCGCGACCCTTGCTCTGGCTGCCTGCGGGAGCGAAGCGGAAAATCCCGGCACAGGTGGTACCGGGGGGTCGGCCGGATCCGGGGCTACCGGCGGTACCACGGCGCCGGCAACCGGCGGAACGAGCGGGAGCGGAGGAACCGGCACGCCCGCCGGTGGGACCGGGGGCGTGGCAACGACTGGTGGTGCACCATCGACGGGCGGCACTCCAGCGACCGGCGGTACCGGAGGCGGAGTTTCGGGCTCGGGCGGAGCCTCGGGTTCGGCTGGGAGCGCGGGCTCGGGAGGAGCTTCGGGCTCGGGCGGTAGCTCTGGGTCTGGAGGCGGGTCCGGGGCTTGTGAAAAGGGCACCACGATGGGTAAGGAGGTCCTCTTCATCGGCGAATCGTTCATCGCAGCGAGCACGATTCCGGAAGAGACGACGAAGTTGGCGAGGGCGGCAGGCTCGCTCGGGCCGAGCGACTCCTACGTGGACAAGTCCGTGAGCGGCACCTGGATCGGCAACGGCGCGAGCAACTCGATCCCGAACCAATACAACAACAACTCGAACGGCGTGCGCTTCGTGCTGATGAACGGCGGCGGCAACGATTGCTGGCAAGGTGGCGAGGCGCAGCACCGGACCGCGGCTCTCAGCGCAGCCGAGCAGCTGTTCCAGGACATGGGCGAGAAGGGAGTGGAGAAGGTGGTCTACTTCTTCTACCCGGATCCGATCGGCAACCAGTTCAACGACCTCAAGGCATGCCTCGACTTGCTCAGGCCGGAAATGAAGGCGCTCTGCGACGAGCAGACCTCGCCGAAGTGCTACTGGGTCGACTTGCGCGAGACCTGGGCAGGGCACCCCGAGTACACGAGCGACGGCATCCACGTCGATGATCCGGGTAACGCGCCCACGGCGGCGGCGATCTTCGAATCGATGCAGGCGAACTGCGTCGCGCCCTGACAACGCATGAGAGACTGCACGCTTCTACGGCGGGCGCTCGTTCTTCGAGCGCCCATCGCGCTGCTCGTTTCGATCTGCGCCTGCAGTTCCGGAGCTGAAACTCCCGGCGACCCCGTGGCGTCAGGCGGCGCCATGCACGCCGCAGGCGGCAACGCAGGAGCGGGAAACAACGGCGGAAGCCAGGGGAACAGCGGCGGAACGCCCGCTTCGGGAGGAGCCGCGGGCAGCGCCGGTACCACCGCGGGAGGTGGCGCCGGAGGCTCCACTGGTGGCACGACTCAAGCCGGCGGCGACGCGGGCGCGGCGTCAGGCGGCACCTCGGGCACAGGCGGGAGCAGTGGAACTTTCGTTCTCACGAGCCCGGCGTTCGAGAACGTCACGGGTTGCTCGGTCGACAACCCGAGTGTGTGCGACGTCTTTCCCGATGAGAACGTCAGCTACCAGGACAACGCGAACGTCTCGCCGGAGCTCGCTTGGACCGGTGTTCCACCGGGCACGCAGAGCTTCGCGCTAGTCCTGTTCGACGTGACCTACGGGCAGGCGCACTGGGCGCTCTGGAACATCCCTGCCGAAGTCACCATGCTCGCCGCCAACGTCCCCCAGGATACGGCGACGCCAGCGATGCCTGCCGGGTCGCAACAAGCGAATGCGAACTTCGCCACCACCTCCGAAGACGGCTACTTCGGTCCGCACCTCCCCTGCAACGTCTTCGAGCTCGAGCTCTACGCGCTGTCGACGAGCACCTTCTCGCCCGCGGATCCCGAGTCCTCGGTCCTGGTCTCCATCGAGCTGCAGGAGCTCGGCGACGAGGTGCTCGGGGTGGCGAAGCTGACGGGCCGGAGCAACGACTACGGGGAGACTTGCGACTGATCGGTGCCGGGCGTACCGAAGTACGGAAACCGCTCGGACGTTCGCGCTCGGCCACATTTCTCCCCAACGGCGTGACCTTGGCAGCTAGCGCGAGATCTTCTGCTGGCTGTTCGTGCCCATCGCACCTACGGTGCGCCCATGGCTCGAGACGACGAGAAGAACGAGGGCGCGGAGAAGGCCGAAGAGGCCGGCACGGCTGACGAGAAGACCGACGCGGAGGCGGGCGCGGAGGATCGAGAGGCCGTCGATAGGGAGGCTCCCGTCGAAGCCAAGCCCCGCAGCAAGGGGCCGCGCTCACGCAAGTCCCGTCGTGACGGCGAGGGGCGCGAGGGGAGGAGCGCGCGAGCTGACCAGCAGCGGGCGAAGCCGAGCGCGGGCAGCGGCGGAGCATCACGAGCTGCGCTCGTCGGTATCCTGGCGCTCGTTGCAGGGCTTGCTGCGGGTTGGTTCGGCCACGAAGCGCAGGCCAAGGCGAAGCTTCGAGAGCCGTCGGGGCCAGCTGCCGCCGGCAGCAGCGGCCCTTGCAAACAGTGGGAGGGAAAGATCTGCGCAGGTAGCGGCCAAGAGTCGATGACCTGCCAGCAGGCGAAGAGCGCCGCCGAACTCCTGACACCGCCGATCTGCGAAAATGCGCTGACTGCGGTGCCCGCCACCCTGGAGAGGGCGAAGGCTGCCCGCGCGGCGTGCGACACGCTGATCAACAAGGCATGCAACGACCTGCCCAAGGGCTCGAGCACTTGCAAGATGGTGCAGGAGCGCACCCCGAGCTTCCCGGTCGAACGTTGCAAGGAAATGCTCGAGCAATATGACCAGGTGCTCCAGGAGCTGCAGGCCATCGAGGCGCAGGGCGGACCGCCCAGCGGCACCCCAGGGCAGGAGCCGGGTATGCCTCCCGGTTTGCCCCCTCAATAGTCATTCCAGAGTCGCTTCTCGGCGACGGACGCCATGCATCACTCGGCGAAAGACACCCTTCACGTCGTCGGCGCCGCGATCGCGCACGACAAGAAGTGTCTCGTCGCACGGCGGGGCCCGAGCATGAGCCTCCCGGGGAAGTGGGAGTTCCCGGGAGGTAAGGTCGAGGCGGACGAATCGGCCCCGGCCGCGCTGGCTCGCGAAATCCTCGAGGAGCTGGGCGTCAGCGTCGCGATCGGCGAGCTGCTCGGCACAGGCACGGCGAACGCCGGGACCAAAGTAGTCAGGCTGGATGTGTACGCGGCCTCGATGGTGAGCGGCGCCATCGTGCCCCGCGAGCACTCGGAGGTGCGTTGGGCCACGGCCGACGAATTGGTCGACTTCGATTGGGCGGAGGCCGACCTGCCCAGCGTCCCGAACGTGGCGGAGTGGCTGCGGCGTTTGCCCGAGTGACGTCGTCCCCCGCCCGGGGTCGCGTTCCGCGCTAGGTTCCGGGAATGAACGACGCGCGAAAGTATTCGGACGAGGAGGTTCGCGCCATTCTCGACCGCGCGCTCAAAGGAGACGGTGGCGACGCGCATGGTCTGAGCCACGCGGACCTCTTGGCGATCGGCGAGCAAGTCGGGGTCTCACCCGAAGCGATGTCACGCGCCGCCGACCAAGTACGGCACGATAGGCTCGACGCGGCTGCGAAGGCCGCCATTGCTTCACGCCGAAGGCGCTGGCTGGGCGCTCACGCCGCCGTGTTCGCCGTCATCAACGGCCTGCTCTTCACGGTCAATGCTCTGACGACTCCCGGCGAGTGGTGGGTGCTCTTTCCCCTGGTGTTTTGGGGGCTGGCGCTCGCGCTGCACGTAGCTTTGGTGTTCGGCCTCCAGCCTTCGGAACGCGCGCTCACGCGAGCACGCAGCCGCCTGGAGCAGGCGGGTAAACCCACGGCCAGAGTTCGCGTGGAGCCAGAAGTCGGCGAGCCCGTCGAGAACGAGCCCGTCGAGATCGAGCACCAAGCCGAGCAGCAGCGCCGATCACGTTGACCGTCTTGGAGCACCATCAAGCTTCCTGCTCGACGCGGTGAGCCAGGCGGAGCGAGGGGAAGGAGCCTTGATTGAGTGACAGAAGCTGCTGAAAGAGCCCAGGGCTCCACGAGAGGGCGGAGATCAACTGCTCGATCAGTCGCGGCGACCGTCGCAGTAGCAGTAACAGGCGAGTCAGCCTGACGTGTGCACGCTGCGCGAGCCGAACCTCTTTCAGGAAAGGCTGCAGGTCTTCGAGTCGTAGCTGCGGGCCGGGCTCGCTCAACGCGGGGCCGACGTGTTTCGCCAAGAGTCGCGCCGAAAGCGCCGCCAGGCCCACGCCTTCGCCGGTCAATGCATCCACGTATCCGGCAGCATCGCCAACGAGCAGCAAGCCGTCACGTGCGGGGAGCGGCACTCGCACCTGCAACGGCCCGCGGGCGGCAAGGCGTCCTACGGGCTCCGCGTGACGAAGCCGGCGAGCCAGCTCGGGAAACTGCTCCAACATTCGATCACTCAGCCGTTGGCCGCCGTGAGCCTGGACGACGCTCTCGTCCCAGAGGAACGCCACGTTCACCTGATCGCTGCCGGTCGGGGTCACGTAGGCCTCGAGCCCGTTGCCCCAGTGCACCTCCACGTAGTCGGTCCACGGCGTCACACGAAAGTGCCGGCGCGCTCCGAAGCGGACTCGACCTGGACGAAGCGATCGAAGACCCGCCGTCTTGCGGATGCTCGAGCAAAGGCCATCGGCGCCGAGCAGTAGACGGGGCGTGATGACGGCGCTCTCGACTTCGAGCCGACAGGGCTGCCCGTTCTCGACCCGTAGTCGAGCGTCGCCGCGGCGTAGGCTCAACCCAGGCGTGCTCCTCGCCAGGTCAGTGAGCAGGCGCTGCAGATGTTGGCGGCTCAATCCGAGGCCCGGCCCTTCTCTGAATCGCCCCTCGGCTCGCTCGCCTGCGCGGGAGATGTATCGCACGCCCGAGAGCGGATGACCGCAGTCGAGCAGATCCGCCTCGCGAAGTCCGAGCTCGGTGAGCTCGGCGAGAGCGCGCGGCAAGAGCCCTTCGCCGCA